>DATCSV010000201.1:0-4136 GCA_036568285.1 Flavipsychrobacter sp.
AATAGTATTTTAGTCTACATCCAATTGATAAATTTGTAGTAAATTAACATCGTTTTATATTATAAGCAAATACACTGTACTATGAGAAAACTCGTCTCATTATTTTCATTTGTCGCATTCGTTTCAATTATGGCGTTCATGCCCAATAAAGCGTCAGCGACACACGCTTCGGGAGGGGAACTGATATATGTACATATCAGTGACTCTACATACCAGTTTTTCCTGAAGTTTTATAGGGACTGTACAGGTGCGGGTGAACCGACCAGTTGGCAGTTGTGCTGCTTTAATACTTGCACCAACCAGAGCTTTAATGTGACTATGCCTAAGTGGCAGGGTACCTTGCCGCCTGATAACAGGCCAAATGGCTCTCCTGTTTCTGCCGGCTGTTCTCAATACAGTAATAAATGTGATAATGCTTCGTCATCCGTGCCTGGCTACCGTGAGTGGTGGTACATGTGTATTGTCACTCTGCCCTTGAAGTGTAACTACTGGCGGTTTGGCGTGTCACTTTGCTGCCGCAATAGTTCAACTAACCTGGTTGGGCAAGATAACTTCTATATTGAAACTACGTTTAACAGTAGCCAGACCTGGGAAAACTCTTCTCCGTTCTACTCAGTTAAACCGATACCATATGTATGTCTGAATCAGCCTTATAGTTATAACAACGGTGCCCTGGATTCAGATGGCGACTCTTTGTGGTCTCAATTGCTGAATCCGCTGAACACCAACAGTTGTACCAGCACGCCTTCTAATGTTCCGCTGCAAACCCTTACGCCACCAATCAACTTCAATTCAAATTTTGGTAATCCATTCCAGACAAACAACTCATTCAATCTTAATGGTGCTAACGGCCAGATGCAATTTACGGCATCGCAGCAGGGGTCCGGCGTTGTGGCCATGAGGACCCGCGAATTCCGCAAGATTAATAATGTGGTGCATGAGTTGGGTTCCATTATGCGCGATATACAAGTACAGGTTCTCCCCTGTAGCACTATACCTCCTACTGTAGATACCGTTTCTATCAATGATAGCGGCGCGTTCTCCAATGGCAGGGTATATGGTTGCATCGGACAGACGCTTGAATTCTGTTTCACAGTGAGTACAACTGATACTGCGGGTATACTACTGGCTGAGGATAACCTGGCTACAGCAATACCAGGCGCTGTTATTACGTACACTAACCTGAAAACAGATACAATTACAGGTTGCTTCAAATGGACGCCGACTGCAAACGATGCCGGTAACCATAGCTTTATCCTGCTTATCAAGGACTCAACCTGTAAGCCTCCGGGAATCATGTTGCAGTATGCCAGAACCATTGATTTGACTATATGGGGGCCTGTAAAAGCAGGCGACGATGATACAATTTGTATCGGAGAACCCGCTTTCCTGGGTGTAACAGGTGGAGGTGTTTACCAGTGGACAGTTCTGCAGGGTACAGATCCAAGCCTGTCTAATCCCAACAGTGCCAACCCAATAGCCACACCGTCGGTGACCACTACTTACCTGGTGACCTCTACCATTAACCCGTATTGTCCGGCTTTTAATAAGGACACAGTGGTTGTTGAGGTGTTGAAAGGCCCTGATATGGCTGGCCAACCAGATGTGCTTACGTGTCCTAATTTTGAGGTGCAGCTGGACCTGGGCATAGTTAAAAAGCCAGGTGTCACTTACACCACTACATGGACTCCGGGCACAGGGCTAAACAGCAGCACAATAGACAACCCTAAAGTAAAACTTAAGTCCACCCAGACATACACAGTGTCAGTAGGTTCAAGCGACAACCGTTGCCAATCATTGGATACAGTACTGGTAGATGTACTTACCGGTATGTCAATAGAAAACCCGGATACTGCCATCTGTTTGGGCCAGTCAGTAGACGTGCGCGGCACAGGTGATTCCCGTTACGACTATAGCTGGGAACACCCGACAGACCAGTCTCCTACATTCAGTAACCCCGGCGGCATACAAACGTCTATTACGCCTAGCGATACAGGCATGCATAAATATATCCTGCGCGCCAAGCATATCAACTGTCCTAATGCCGATTCTACATTAAACTTTGATATAGATGTTCAGCCTAATCCTACCGTACAGGTAGATGATGATGCGCAGATGTGTTACGGAGATACAATGCAGCTGACAGGTATAGTAACACCTAATACCTTTAACAGGTATAGCTATAGCTGGACACCCGGTGCAGCACTGGATTTCCCTGACCGTAAGAACCCGATATTCTCAGCGGTGCAGGAAGGTGAAACTACCCTGACCTTTGTAGCCAGCACACCAGCCGGTTGCGCTGATTCAGACCAGGTAAAACTGACCGTTTATGCAGCTGATTTCATTACGCTGCCCGGCGATACTGCTATCTGTCCCGGCGATTCTATCAGCCTGGGTATGACAATAGAACCAGGTGTGAAATTCTACTGGTTGCCTGATTACAACATCAGCAGTGTTAGTGCGGTGCAACCCAGGGTATGGCCTGTTACAGACCAGGTATTCAATGTATACGCTACCGATACCTTCGGTTGCCTGGATACCGGAAGCATTAAAATAACAGTACGCCCGAGGGCCGTTATAGAACTGGCAGATACAATGACCATCTACCCCGGCGAAAGCTACCAGATGGATCCTGCCGGCAACTGCTTATACTACACATGGTTCCCGCCGCTGGGCCTGAGCAATGCTGATGTCAGCAATCCTAAAGTAAGCCCGGCTGTCAATACCAGGTACATAGTACATGGCCGCACAGAGGCTGGTTGCAGCACGACAGATTCCATTGATATCCTGGTGAAGAACGATAGCTACCTGAACCTGCCCAATGCATTTACACCGGGCAACAGGGCTAACGGCCGCCTGCACATAGTGAGGAGAGGTACTGCCGACCTGAAGCGTTTTGCAGTGTACAACCGCTGGGGTACCAAGGTGTTTGAAACAAGTGACATAAACGAAGGATGGGATGGAACATTCAATGGCGAAATGCAGCCTATGGGTGTATACATCTACACCATCGAAGCTATTACCCCTTCAGGACAAACATTTACCAAACAAGGTAATGTGACACTGATCAGGTAGTTGATAGTAAAAGACATATAGTAAAAGCATAAAGAACCAGAAATAATGAATGTAAATCGTTTCAAGTGGTCTAAGTTATTGACAGTGGTGGTTTCAGTGTTAACGTTGACGGTATTTGGCCAGTTCAAAGCCAGCGCTACGCACTTTGCCGCAGGGGAGATATACCTGACCTATATAGGTGAAGGCGCGGATGGTTGCAGTAACACCAGTGAGTTCAAATACTTGATCACCCTGGATATTTACCGGGCATGTGAGAGGGGAAGTTCTCCGGCGCCGACCTTTGCAACTGTTAATTATGGTTCGGTAAACGGGGCTTTCACGGGTTCAGTTAATTTCGCTAATCTTCAGCGTGACACGTTACATGAGTTATGCGAAGCATATGCCGACTCCAATTCATGTAAAGTTATTCCTGCGCAAGCCGGCCGTCCACAATTTCCTGCATATGTAAGACATAGGTTTACTGATACGTTAGTGTTACCCTCTGCGCAGACAGACTGGCTTTTTTCTTATAATTCCTGCTGCCGGAACGGTGGTATAGCCAATGGCTCTGCGAATGGTAATTTTTACATAGAAACCATGTTGAACAACTTGACAAAGTATAATAATAGTACACCTCGGTTCCCCGAGTATGCGCGCCCTTTGCCTTATCTGTGCGCGATGCAACCGTCAAGTTACGCAAACCTGCCGTTTGACCTCAACAAAGATTCCCTGTATAGCACAGTGCAGGCGCCTTTGAGCGCGGCAAATACGCCGATACCGTATAGTCCTACCCCGCCGTATTCATTAGGTAACCCGATAGGTAGTATAACGCCTTTCCAGTTTAACCCGACTACTGCTACGGCATATTTTACTCCGGCTAACCAAGGGCTATATGTAATGGCTTTTAAGGTTGAGGAGTTTGACAGGGCGACCGGTGTTTCACTCGGTTATATAATTCGTGATGCACAGGTGTCTGTGTTTCCTTGTACAGCGCCGCCTCCGGCTGTGGATTCGCTGCCACCATTAATTACTAATGGTGAATTAGTGAAAATAAACGGGGAGGACGCTATTCTTGCTTGTCC
>DATCSV010000202.1:0-2145 GCA_036568285.1 Flavipsychrobacter sp.
CCCGGCCTGTTATCACTTATCCATTTCTACCACCCATATACCACGTAGCTGGTTCTCGCCGTAGCCGGTGGCTTTATCATTGGGGTATGCTTTTTTGATGTTCGTCCAGGTTTCGGGTAATATGTCCTTACCCTTTTCGCCATGGCATTGCAGGCACATCTGGTTGGTGATGATGGCATAATAACCTACCATCCTTCCTTGTGTCTCCTTAACTATCGGCTTTGGTGTTTCTCCGTTTGCCAATTGTTCTTTCATTTCTTTGATGTATTCTAACTCGGCTTCGTTGGCAGCATTGCCTGGGTTACGGGGTTGGTCACTCACCCTTTTTACAGATGCGCGATACACATTGGCTATGCTGTCTGTAAGCGGTATGGCACGTGTATTACAAAAAGTTACAGCACCGGGTGCGCCGTGTTCTTTAATGGCTGCCATCAGGTTTTTGCCTAACTGTGTTTTTGTACCGTTGGCAATATTCTGTCCCATTTCTTCATAGCTCATATCAGCAGTAGCAGCAGCAGGCAGGTCTTTGTTGTTTTTCCATGCATCGCTCCATTCATCACTACCTATGTCGTTATGATATATATAGGTCGTCATTTCCCGCAAATGTTCTTCGTTGTAAGACAGGCGGGGCATTACGCCATACTGTTGTATAGCTTCGGGCATGCGGCTGTTTTCCGCCGATGGATTGTTGATGAAATAAATGATCCTGTCGGCGAACTCCTTTTCTGATATGCCGTCTGTAAGATATGCCTGCCTGACAGCTGCCATGGTAGGCGCAACACCGCCTTGAGCATTTTTATCAGCGCTATGGCAGTTGAAGCAGTTATCGCGCAGCATAGCCAATCCATTGTCCATAGTTGTAGCCGTATCGCTTTGGGTGGATGATTGTTCAGTTTCACTATTGCATGCCGCAACGGATAACATAACTATACCTGTAAACAAGAGTATATACTTCTTCATACTAAGATTATTTGCCTGTATAAAGATAGAGAAATGCATGCGTCCTTTTGTAGCATTGGTTACATAGGCTATTGTCCCACTGTCCTATGCGGGACAATAGGACACCATCAGTCCTTATAATTCAAATCCTCAACCAACTCTGCCCACATAGTTTGGTTAGCACTATCCAGTACATATATCCAGCTATCCTCTTTGTAGCTGCCGCTAGTAGCGTATATGTGATGTTGGGGCAACTTACTGATACTGTCATTCCATTCGGGGTTGTAACGGAATACGGGCAGGTTACATTCTGATATCTTCTTCAGGCCGTCGTAGGCTATGCTGCTACGTAGCTTTTTCTCTGTAAGTTTCAATTGAAATATACTTGACTTAACCCCCTTAGCAGCATCGTAATTGCAGTACAATGTTTCTTTGGGGCTGGGTATATCCGTATGTGTACGTACTTCATAATTATCTACGTTCATCGACCTGCAATCCCGCCGGCTCTCAATGTAGGAGTACATACCCCTGCACCCACCGTAAAACAACAGGAAAGAAAAGATAAGGGTACTAACAAAAGTAATGACCACCGTTTGGCGGATGATGCTGCCTTTGTTTTCCATATATGGCTACAACGGATATATTAATTGATTATTGTAATGTATTTGAAAGGTACACTGTCCTACTGTCCTATGCAGGACAATAGGACAACGGGACAGTCATCAACTTTTCCCCCACCCCTGTTGTTAGTTATAATATATCAACGCGAAATACATGCAACATGGAACTATCTGAAGTTATCATAGCTAAAATAAAAAACGAAGGCCCGATACCGTTCAATGACTTTATGGAAATGAGCCTGTATTACCCGGGCATGGGCTATTACGCGTCTGCGCAGGAAAGCATCGGCACCAACGGTGATTTTTATACCAGCCCTTGCCTCTCACCCGTATTTGGTGCTATGGTCAGCAAGCAGATAGAAGAAATGTGGACGTTGATGGGAAAAACAGATTTTACTATTGTAGAGTTCGGCGCAGGTAAAGGTTCGCTATGCGCGCACATCATGCAGTATATCGAGTACACCAATCCTCAATTATATGAAAAACTGAACTACGCCATTATCGAAAAAAGTCCGGCCATGCGGCAACATGAGCAAGAGAGCATCAGCCGCGATAAGGTATGCTGGTACGACGGCATGCAGGATAT
>DATCSV010000203.1:0-5916 GCA_036568285.1 Flavipsychrobacter sp.
CACAGATCGTGGTTGCCTGTAAAGGCTTCAATGTGCAGGCCGGCATCTGACAATTCGGCCAGCTTGCCCAGGAAACGAGTATAACCTTTGGGGACTACTTTGCGATATTCGAACCATGCATCAAACAAATCGCCTACTAAATATAGTTGCTCCGCATCATGCTTTATTTCGTCCAGCCAGTTGCAAATACGTTTTTCGCGGGCTATGCTGGAGGCACGGTCGGGGATGCCGAGATGAAAGTCGGAAGCGAAATATATTTTTTTGCCCTCGGGTAACTGCATGGGGTATGCTGAATACAGGGGTGCAATTTAACTCAAATAATATGTTTATCCGTTAAATGCCTTGTTAACAGCATTGAAAAGAGGGTATTAAAATATTTTATTTGGAAATTAGAAACTCACGTTTATATCTTTGCGCCAGTTCTTTACAACGATGCTTATCAAGAAAGACCGAGGGATATGGCCCGTCGACGTCTTAGCAACCATCAAGGTGAAAGCCTTGAAAGGTGCTACTTCCATCCTGCAGCAATGCGGGGCAGATAAGTCAGATGCAATAGTTTGCAGCTACTAACGCTACGGCGTTATTAACATAAAACTCAAAGCTCTTCTGATTTTATCGGAAGAGCTTTTTTGTTTACCTCCAACCCCTAAAGGGGTGTAAGGCAGGCAAAAAGCTCATCCGGTAAGTTCCTGGTAAGTATTCGCATAGAACCCACGAATACGTCACATTTAAAACCAGGAATAAAATGAGTACAGTAACAGAATTGATCCACAGCATTCCCGTTGACCCGCTGACAGGCGCTATATCAGTGCCCATCTACCAGACATCTACCTATGTGCAGGAAGCGCCGGGCGTCAACAAGGGCTATGACTACGCCCGCAGCAACAATCCCACACGTGAGACGCTGGAGAATATCATAGCGCAATTAGAGGGCGGTGCGCAGGCATCAGCTTTCGGCAGCGGGCTGGCGGCTATTGACGCGGTTGTGAAACTGCTGGAAAGCGGCGATGAGATACTGGCCGTAGATGATATATACGGCGGGGCCTTCAGGCAGTTTACGCATATATATCGTAAATTTGGTATTAACGTCAACTACGTGGATACCACAGATGTGGCCAATGTGTTTGAAGCATTGACACCCGCCACCAAACTGATATGGCTGGAAACGCCTACCAACCCGACTTTGAAAATCAGTGATATAGCAGCTATTGCAAAGATTGCACAGCAGCACCACATCTTGCTTTGTGTGGACAACACATTCGCTTCACCGGTATTGCAGCAGCCCATCAAGCTGGGGGCTGACATAGTAATACACAGCGCCACCAAATACCTGGGCGGCCATAGCGACCTGATAGCAGGACTGGTAGTGTGCAAGACCAAAGAGCTGGGCGAGCAAATTAAGTTCATACAGAACGCATGTGGCGCCATACTCTCACCGTTTGATAGCTGGTTAGTCATCCGCGGGCTGGAAACCTTGCACCTGCGTGTAGAGCAGCACAGCGCCAACGCTTTGGAGCTGGCGGAGTTTCTGCAAGCACACCCGGCAGTGGACAAAGTGTACTACCCCGGATTGAAGACACATATCAACCACGAAATAGCTGCGAGGCAGCAGTCAGCCTTTGGTGGTATCGTCACCTTTACCTTGAAGAACGACACGGAAGATGCCGCTAAGAAAGTAGTGTGCAATACCCAACTCTTTAAACTCGCCGAGAGCCTGGGCGGTGTAAAAAGCCTGCTTTGCCATCCCGCAACGATGACCCACAAATCGATACCGGCTGAAAAACGCCGTGCGGCAGGCGTGCAGGATAGCCTGATACGCCTGAGCGTAGGGCTGGAGCAGGTGGCAGACCTGAAAGCCGACATAGTGCAGGCGCTGGACAAACTGAACAAGACTATCCAGGAGCCCAGGGTATTTGAATATCAATAATCACAATCAAAACATATTGTCTAAACAACTTAAATCAATTACAAAATGTCTAAACAACTGAACATCGGATTATTCGGCTTTGGCGTAGTGGGCGAGGGCCTGTACAAAGTATTAAGCCAGACACAATCGCTGAACGCCAACATCAAAAAGGTGTGTATCAAACACCCTGACAAAAAACGCTCAGCACCACAAGAACTGTTTACGGTCTATCCTGAAATACTGCTATCAGACAGCAGCATCAATGTGATAGTAGAACTGATAGATGATGCGGACGCAGCTTTTGACATCACCAAAAAGGCACTGAAAGCGGGCAAGGCCGTGGTGAGTGCTAACAAAAAAATGATAGCTGAGCACCTGCCTGAACTGCTGCAACTGCAGCAGGAATACAAAACACCCCTGCTTTACGAAGCCGCCTGCTGCGCCAGTATCCCCGTCATCCGAAACCTGGAGGAATACTACGATAACGACCTGCTGCAAAGTATCAGCGGCATCGTCAACGGCTCTACCAATTATATACTCACCAAAGTGTTTGAAAACAAAGTGAGCTTCCACGATGCACTGCTGGAGGCACAGTATGAGGGCTTTGCCGAAAGCAACCCCACGCTGGATGTAGAAGGTATAGATGCAGTGAACAAACTATCCATCATACTCGCGCATGCCTATGGCATAGTAGCAGCGCCGTCGCAACTTACCTATTCAGGCATACAGAACCTGGACCCATATGATGCTGTGTATGCCCGCGAGAAGGGTTACGAGATAAAACTGGTGGCGCAGGCCAAAAAGCTGCCGGGCAATAAAGTAGCTGCCTTTGTACTGCCGCAATTTGTAAAAAAAGACAGCCTGCTGCACCGTGTAAAAAATGAATACAACGGTGTAGTGATAGAAAGCGGACTGGCGGAAGAACAGTTCTTCTACGGCAAAGGGGCGGGTAGCTTCCCTACTGCATCGGCGGTACTCAGCGATATATCTGCCTTGCGCTACGGCTATGCTTACGAATACAAAAAGCTATACCGCGATAATACCCCTGCACTTGCCAATGAGTTTTACCTGCGGGTGTACGCCAGCTTCGACGGTTTATTCAACGTGCCGCACGACCGTTTTGAACGCATTGAAGAATGGAGCAGCAATGATAAACGCTGTTGTGTGACCGGTATAGTGAGCAGCCGCCAACTGGAAGATACCTACTGGTGGAAACGAAAAGGCGTTTCACTTATCCTGCTGCCCGACGCTTTCGTGCACAAACTGCCTGAACCGAAGAAGGTACAAGAAGAGGTGTTGTTCGTGTAATAACCTTTTTTTTGTGCATTTTGGGAACAAAACCAATCGGATTTGTTCCCAAAATGTTCCTAAATCTTCGGCGAGGAGGCACAAGTGTTGCCAAAGTGTTGCCGGAATTCAGAATATTTTCCTGAGCAATTTATCTAAATGATTGTTTATCAATGACTGCTTAAAAATGTTCCAAAATGTTCCCTAAAAAGTGGAATAGAATTTTCTTGAGCCTTGAGATAAATATTGCAGTTGGTATTCGATGTGTCAAAGAGCGTTTTTTTGTGCACTTTTTGGAAGGTGCAACTAATGTGTAAATATACGTAAAATTGTTGTCGTAATTTGTTAATACCGGTGCAATTTGCCTTGACGAACATATACATGACAAAAGTCATTTATACAGAAGACACATAGCCATAATTTGCATGCAAAATATTCTTGCATGGAAAGTACAGCACAAGCCAACCAACAGAAAAAATGGCAGCGTATTACACTGCTGAGTGTTCTCGCTTACGAAGGCCTGGGTTCGTTGGCAGGAGGCGGAATGCTGACCATAGCACCTGACGGACGACTAATGGATATGCCTGTCGATTTAATGCGCGGCACATTTAAAGATTTCTTTATCCCCGGTATTATATTGTTCCTGCTGGGGGTGTTGAATGTGATTGCATTTTTTATTGTCCTACGGAGAAAGAATAATGACTGGATATGGGCAGCCCTGGCAATGGGTGGCATGAATATATGGTTCTGGGTAGAGATAGCCATCATACAGGAAATACACTGGCTGCACCTGATGTGGGGCCTGCCTGTAATAATTGGGGCCATCGCAGCAGCTCCACTCATCTTTCCCCGTCACCTGGACACAAGAAAAACCGCGCTTACCTGTGGCATTCTATCCTCGCTGCTGTATGTTGCTATTAATATAATAGTGACGATGCAATGGGACGCCTACAACTCTATTACACAAACCGTCAGCGAATTATCAGCAGTAGAGGCTCCTACACGAAAATTGTGGATGGTTTTAGTAACGCCCTATTCCTTGTTGGTAGTAGCATTTGCCTGGGGTGTGATCCAATCAGCAGGGGGCAACAGGAAATTGCGGATAGCCGGCATATTATTAGTTATATATGGTACTATGGGGATATTCTGGCCCTTTGCACCCATGCACCTGCGCGAGACACTGGCTGCAGGCGGGGGAACGATGACTGACACTATGCACCTGGTACTGGCAGGTGTTACTGAAGTGGTATACCTGCTGGCGCTGGGCTTTGCAGCAGCGGCGTTAGGTAAAGGCTTCCAGATTTATTCCATTATCACATTCCTGGCATTGCTGCTGTTCGGCATACTGACTTTTAAAGAATCGCCCGGCATAGCCACAAATCAGCCCACACCCATGATAGGTGTATGGGAGCGGATAAATATTGGTGTGTTTTTATTGTGGGTAATCGTACTGGCCATGCGGCTGATGTCTGCAAGAAAAGTATAACCGTTATGGTGGTGGCAACGCCAACCATTTGGGGGCCGTGCAAAACTTGCTGGTGGAGAACACCAACAAGGGCGAAAGAAATGCTGCCGGGATGCTTTATCTTCAATTGTATGTAACTTGACTAAAAATCAGGAACATGAACCAAGTTGAGCTAAGAAAAACACAGAGATCTGACCTGGATATACTTTTTGATTACCAGACCGATGATGAAGCAGGGTATATGGCAGCCTTTGTAAGCAGCACCTGGAAAGACAGGGAGGCCTATATGGCAAAATGGGAGAAGTTTTTAGAGGATGATAGCATCAACTCATGGACAATTCTTCATAACGGGACTATAGCAGGCAGTATAGGAACCTGGGTAATGGATGGTGAAATACAGATTACTTACGGAATAGGGAAAGAGTTTTGGGGGCAGGGGCTTGCCACCACAGCATTAGAGCTGTTCCTCATGGATATGCATACCAGGCCGCTATATGGTAGCGCTGCGTCCGACAATATCCGTTCTATAAAAATGCTGGAGAAAGCGGGTTTTAAACGAACGGGTACGGAACGGGGATTTGCCCTTGCCAGGAATGAGGAAATAGAAGAGGTGCTTTTCAGGTTGGATAATGATGTTGAATATTAGCTGGTATGAGAAATGCGTACCTGATATTATTGAGTCTGATCGCCGTTTCATTTAGTTCTTGTTATACATACAAGGTTTATCCGGAAGAGTACAGGAGACTTGAAAACATCGGCGCGAAGCCTAAAGCATATGTTATAAATGATACGCTGGATAAGGAGCTGAACATATTGGTTAGCTCAGGGATTTTTACAATAATTAAGGATAGTACAGAAGCGGATTTGCAAATACACATATACCCGCTGGAGCAGAACATGGTTTGCGGACAGGGACTGACGGCTTCCATGATTACTTTAGGGCAATTGCCGGTATTCCTCCCTGACAGGTATTTCTACCGGTTTGACGAAATAGGACACAATGGCAAAACTCACCGGAAAATAGAACTTAAAATTGCCCAACGGGTATGGTTTTGGGATGTTTTCGTGTTTAACAAACGATTTGAGGAAAATGCCGGTAAAGCACTTTTGGGTGGATATAGAGACGGTATAGAATAAGTTCGTTGGCGCAGGTTATGTAAGGCACGGGCTCCACCCTACGGGCGGCCCGTGCCTTGGTATGATTTTAATCGATCTTACATTCTACAGTGCCACCGCCCAGGCCAATGGTAGTACGCAG
>DATCSV010000204.1:0-3812 GCA_036568285.1 Flavipsychrobacter sp.
ATTCCCACCGGGGATGTATTTGCTTACGGCTATGACAAGTGATGGGCGCAACCTTGCATCGGAGAAGTTTATGGTTAATTAGAATCAAGTTAAATAAAGAGAGAAGGCTGCCATATGGCAGCCTTTTTTTAGTATTGTTGATTGAGTTATCAGCTTATTACACGAGCATGGTCACCGGGTTTTCCAGGTGCGCTTTCAGTGTTTGCAGGAAGCGTGAACCAACTGCACCGTCTACCACACGGTGGTCGCAGCTCAGGGTTATCTTCATCAGTTGACGGACAACTACCTGCCCGTTTTCTACCACTGGAGTAGCCGTTATCTTACCCACCGCCAGTATGCAGCTATCCGGCGGATTAATGATGGCCGTGAATTCATCTATATCCATCATACCCAGGTTGGATATGGTAAATGTATTGCCTGTAAACTCAGGCGGCTGCAGTTTTTTATTGCGTGCCTTATCCGCCAGCGATTTAGATTCTTCTGCTATCTGCGACAATGATTTCTGGTCTGCAAATTTGATAACCGGTACTATCAGGCCATCGTCTATTGCTACCGCACTGCCTACATGTATATGGTGGTTCTGGCGGATCTTATCGCCCAGCCAGCTACTGTTTACATACGGGTGCTGGCGCAGCGCCATAGCACAGGCTTTTATTACCAGGTCGTTGAAGGACACCTTAACGGGAGAAATGTCGTTGATGGCCTTGCGCGCTTCCATCGCCTTGTCCATAGTAATGGTCATGGTGAGGTAGAAGTGCGGCGCGGTGAACTTGCTTTCACCCAGGCGACGTGCAATAGCACTGCGCATCTGCGATACCGGTACGTCTGTATATCCTTCCTCGCCAACAGCCACAGGTGCTGTCACGAATGCTTTACCAGCCTCTTTTTGCTGTTGTGCAGGTGCTGCTGACGGTTTGTAATTATCTATATCCCGCTTGATGATACGGCCGCCGTCTCCGCTGCCCTGTACATCATTCAGGTTGATGCCTTTGTCTTCCGCCAGTTTCTTAGCTAAAGGTGATGCTTTTACACGTCCCTCGTCGCCGGATGAAACATCGGCCTTAGCTTCTTCCTGTGCGGGTTGGGAAGCTTTAGCTTCCTGTTTTGACCCTGTTTTCTCTTCAGCAGGTGCTTCTTCCTCGCCTTCGTCCTGCAGGTAGGGTTCTATATCAGTACCTTCCTTACCCACTATGGCTATGATATCGTTTACTTTGGCGGCCTGGCCTGCTTCTACGCCTATATACAGCAGCGTACCTTCAGCATAACCAATCACCTCCATCGTAGCTTTATCGGTTTCCACATCAGCCAGCACATCATCGCTTTTTACCTTATCGCCCACCTGCTTGTGCCATGCCTCTATCTTGCCCTCCTTCATGGTATCGCTGAGCAATGGCATGCGTATCACCGTTGCATCGCCCGATTTGGGCTTGGCAGCTTTCTTTTCAGCCGGTGCTTTGTCAGCGCTCTCTTCTTTCTTTTCAGATGGCTTTTCTTCAGCTTCGGGTTTTTCTTCCTTTTTATCGGCACCGTCACTGTCCAACAGGCTCTGATAATCTTCGCCCTCTTTACCTACTATGGCTATGATGTCATTCACCTTGGCGGCCTGTCCTTTTTTCACGCCTATGTACAATAAGGTACCGTCCACGTATGGCATTACCTCCATGGTAGCTTTGTCGGTTTCCACGTCCGCTATTACATCGTCGCTTTTCACCTTGTCCCCGACTTTTTTATGCCATTCGGCTATCACACCTTCCTTCATCGTATCACTCAGAAGTGGCATACGTATCGCTTCGGCCATAAACTATTCCTGCTTTTTTAAGATTTCAGATGTCAAAAGTAATCAATTCCGATTTTTTATTTCACCTTAATTTAACCGCTTTCAGCTATTGTATTTATATATTCAGCAATAATGCTATGCTTGCCTTTCTGCCCTCATTGGCATTCCCCCTGTAACAGCCGATAGCGTATGATTGTTGGAGGTTATATAAAGGGCTAATAATCCAGGTGCAAACCCAAGGTGTCCTTCAACTGCACCAGTACGGGATTTTTAGCGGCCATTTCTTCATATATGTCCTGCTTGCTGAGTACTTTTTGCTGTTGCTGCGCGTCTATTTCCTCATTCAGCCTTACCTCGGTGGTAACCCTTACCAACACACCCGTTTCTTTGCGGAAGTATTCCAGTATGTCATTCTGCTGGCTGCGGGCGTAGGTTTCCGTCAGCACACTGGGACACACCAGGCGTATTTCATTGTCCGGCAGCAGCTCTGTTTCCATCATCTTCAGCTGCGCGTATATCACCATTTTGTTATCCGCCAGTATACCCTGTATATAAGTGTCGTACAGTGCATGTATAGCCTCCTGCGACAGTTCTTTCTTCACCTCTTCCACCGCTACTGCATTGTTCAGCACCTCGTCTATCTCGCTCATCAGGTTGCTGCTGATGCGGCGGGCCGCGCCATTACCATTCGGTTTAGCCGGCCGGGGAGCTGTGTATGCAGCAGGCTGCGGTTTTGGGGGCTGTTGTGCGGGTTGTGCCGGAGGTGTTGGCTCCTGTTGCGGCTTCGATGGTTCTTCCACCCTTGCAGCAGGTGCGGGAGTCTGGTAGGTAGCGGGTGCCGGCGCGGCCTGTTACACGGGCTGCGCCGGCGGCACTAAACTATTGGGCTTTTTTTTTACATCCTCGGGTTGTGTGGCCTGCAGCAGGTAGCACATCCTTATCAGGCACATCTCTACATGCAGCCGCTTGTTGTTGGCATTGCGGTAGTTCATCTCCGCATCGCTCACTACATTCAGGCCCGATATAATGAATGAAGGCGGCGCCTGGTTGGCCTTCTCGTGATAAATAGCTTTGTGCTCGTTGGGTACATCCAGCAGGCGGGCCATGCGCGGGTCTTTGCACAGCATCAGGTTGCGCAGGTGCTCCGCCAGTCCTTCCAGTATCACATCTCCTTCAAAACCCCTTTCCAGTGCGCCGTCCAGTTGCAGCAGCGTGCCGCTTACATCCTGGGCCAGCATATGGTCCGTCAGGCCGAAGTAAAAGTCGGCATCCAGCAGGTTCAGGTGCTCCATCGTATTGTTGTAGGTGAGCATACCATTGGTGAAGCTGACAATACGGTCGAACATACTGAGGGCGTCGCGCATACAGCCTTCGCTCTTCTGCGCTATTACGTGCAGGGCGGCCTCCTGCGCTACCACGCTTTCCTTAGTGGCTATGCTGTGCAGGTGGTTCGATATGTCTTCAGATACTATCCTTTTAAAGTCGAATATCTGGCAGCGGCTGAGGATGGTGGGTAATATCTTATGCTTCTCAGTAGTAGCCAGTATAAATATGGCATACGGCGGCGGCTCTTCCAGCGTCTTCAGAAAGGCGTTGAAAGCCGAGGCGCTGAGCATATGTACCTCATCTATGATGTATATCTTGTACTTGCCGGCCTGTGGTGCGAAGCGCACCTGGTTCACCAGCTCGCGGATGTCATCTACCGAGTTGTTACTGGCGGCATCCAGCTCAAATACGTTGAAAGAGGTATGGTTGGCAAAGCTCTGACAGGTGCCGCATTTGCCGCAGGCCTCCATATCGGGGGTAGGGCTTTCGCAGTTAATGGTTTTGGCCAGTATACGGGCGCAGGTGGTTTTGCCCACCCCGCGTGGACCGCAAAACAGGTACGCATGCGCCAGGTGGTTGTTCCTGATAGCATTTTTGAGGGTAGTAGTGATATGCTCCTGCCCCACAACCGTATCAAATGTCTGTGGACGATACTTACGCGCCGATACTATATAATTCTCTGCCATGCCTTGTTCATTCAAAAGTAAAA
>DATCSV010000205.1:0-9625 GCA_036568285.1 Flavipsychrobacter sp.
TTCTAATTCTTGTAACGCGGCAATTTTATATAGATGAGTTTCGTAATAAACCAACTGTAAGGGCTCTCTTAGCTGATTTGAGGTTGCCAATGATTTTGCAGAGCGTATTTTTTGCATGTCGGAAAATCCCAATAGCCAGGACTTACCCACCCCAACCCTCTCTGTCCAGGCTGCGGTATTGTATGGCTTCTGCAAGGTGTTCCGGTTTTATGTCATCGCTACCTTCCAGGTCGGCTATGGTGCGGGAAACTTTCAATATCCTGTCGTAGGCGCGGGCAGATAAATTGAGTTTATCCATAGCAGCTTTCAATAGCGTCTGGCCAATGGTGTTAATGGTGCATATCTCCTTCAGCAGCTTACTGCTCATCTGGGCATTGCTGTAGGTGCCCTCATGACCTTCAAACCTCTTTTCCTGCACTTCACGTGCTTTTATCACTCTTTCGCGAACGGCCAGGCTATTCTCGGATGTCTTTTGAGAAGACAGCTCGTTGAACGATACAGGTGTCACTTCCACATGCAGGTCTATACGGTCGAGCAAGGGCCCCGATACTTTATTCAGGTAGCGTTGCACCATCTGTGCCGAACAGGTACATTCCTTTTCGGGATGGTTAAAATAACCGCATGGACAAGGGTTCATACTGGCTATAAGCATAAAGCTGGCCGGGAAGTCTATGCTCACTTTAGCACGGGATATGGATACCCTTCGTTCCTCCATAGGCTGCCGCATCACTTCCAATACAGTGCGTTTAAACTCGGGCAACTCATCAAGGAATAGTACACCGTTATGTGCCAGCGATATTTCTCCGGGCTGCGGTATGCCACCACCGCCTACAAGGGCCACGTCGCTGATGGTATGATGCGGCGAACGGAATGGCCTGTGTGCTACAAGTGATGTATTGCCCGGCAATTTGCCCGCTACCGAATGAACTTTAGTTGTTTCTAATGCCTCGTGCAAAGAGAGTGGGGGTAGAATGGTAGGTATGCGTTTGGCCAGCATGGTTTTACCTGCACCGGGCGGGCCAATCAGTATCGCGTTATGCCCGCCTGCAGCGGCTATCTCCAGTGCGCGTTTTACATTTTCCTGGCCTTTTACATCATTGAAATCAAACTCGAAATCGCTCTGGGCGTCATAAAACTCTTCGCGTGTATTTACCTGTACAGGTTCCAGCTTCGAATTACCATTAAAAAAGTCAACTACTTCCTTAAGACTTTCTACACCGTATACTTCCAGGTTATTGACCAGTCCTGCTTCGCGGGCATTTTGTTTAGGCAGTATCAAGCCCTTAAATTTTTCGGCACGGGCTTGTATAGCCATGGGCAATGCACCTTTTATAGGCTGCAATGTACCATCCAGGCTAAGCTCGCCCATCATGATGTATTTATCAAGCTCGTCCTGTGGTACCTGCCCGGTGGCTGCCAACCAGCCCATAGCTATCGGCAGGTCGTAGGATGCACCAGCTTTCTTAATGTCAGCAGGCGCCATATTGACTACCGTACGTGCGCGTGGTTTTTCCAGCCCCGTATTTTTAAGTGCTGAGATAATCCGTTCGATGCTTTCCATTACAGCATTATCTGGTAAACCGACAATGACATATCCGGGCTTACCGCCGGGCGTATCCACTTCTATGGTGATGGTCAGCGCATCTACTCCGTGTACAGCGCTGCCAAATACTTTTACTAACATGGCTTTTTATTGCGTGGTTGAAACTACGAAAACAAAACCTATTTACAGAAACTGTGATCTTTCCATTAGCATACAATATCATTGATGCTTATTTTTACACCATGAGCGATACTGTATTACTGCGCAAAGAAAACGGGGTTGGTTACATCACTTTCAACCGCCCGGATAAATACAACAGTTTCAACCGCGAAATGGCGCTGGCTCTGCAAGGGCACTTAGACAATTGTGCTGCAGACGAGAACGTACGCTGTATATATATTACAGGTAACGGCAAAGGTTTTTGCGCCGGGCAGGACCTGGCAGAAACTCCCGATCCTAATAAGGTGGATTTTGATAAAATAGTGAGTGAGCATTACAACCCCGTCATTCAAAGGCTGCGCGATATTGAAAAACCGATAGTAGCCGCTGTAAACGGAGTGGCTGCAGGTGCCGGTGCCAATATAGCCCTGGCATGCGATATAGTGGTTGCTACAAAGAGTGCATCATTCATACAGGCGTTCAGCAAAATAGGCTTGATACCTGATAGCGCCGGTACATTCTTCCTACCAAGGTACATAGGTATGCAGAAAGCTGCGGCATTAATGATGCTTGGCGATAAAGTAATGGCCGACGAGGCTGCCGCCATGGGTATGATATATAAAGCATTTGCCGATGAAAGCTTTGAAGCGGACAGCAAACAACTGGCACAGACACTGGCTACTATGCCCACTAAGGGTATTGGCCTGACCAAACGCCTGCTGAACCAATCGTACAGCAACAACCTGGACCAGCAACTGGAACTGGAAAAACAAGTACAGGTAGAAGCGGGTAATACCGAAGACTTTGTAGAAGGAGTTAATGCCTTCCTGGAGAAGCGGAAACCTGCATTCAAAGGCAAGTAGTTCCGGATCAAGCCAATTGTGGTATAGCCTGCGGTGCATGTTCTTCCATCAGTTTCCTGATGATGGCGGCCGTTTCATCAGGAAAAGCGACATGCACCCTTTCGTCGCTCAATAGCCACCACCTTATTTTATCGTAGTATTTCCGGCTCAACTGTTTGATGACCGGTACACCTATCTGCGCGGCTGCGGCAGCATTGCACTGTTGCTCGTATTGCGATTGCATGGGTATTACCATCAACTTCTTGCCCAGGTAAAGTGCCTCAGCCGGCCCTTCAAATCCTGCACCACACAGAACGCCCGTACTGCTCGCCATACTCTTTATGAACGCATTATTTTCTATTGACCGTATATGTACATTTTTGAAGCTGAACGGCTCTTTATTGTGTTTGGAAAATACCTGCCATTTCACTTCTGCAAAGTGCGAAAGATGTTCAACCAGTATTTTGTCGTCGTATGCGGGCAGGTATACAGTATAATGTCCCTCATCTGCAGGCGTCATATCCCTTATTTCTCTGCGGATGACAGGCGTGAAAACATTCTTGGTATACCGCCTGAAATGAAAACCATAAGCGTCTGTTACAGGCGCGTAGTGCTTCAATATCAGCTCGCCTTTCAAATCGCCCTTAGCGGGCTGGGGGGCATTTTCGGCCATAACTGCGGCCTGGTGGCTCAACCCGATACATGGCTTTCTTTTCAGTTTACAGGCCCAGGCACTCACCGGCTCAAAATCATTTACCACCAGGTCGTACTCATCTATAGGCAACCTGTTAATATCCCTGATGAGTTTAAATAGTTTTAGTCTCTTTGCGGTGAGCCAGATATCTACGCCCCCCTTGCTGCCGAATATGAAACTCATGCCATAGAGTTTGTATTTGACCGGGAATGGAAATTCCACATCTGCCTGTATACCACTGATGAGTACATCTACTTCACCATATTTACACAGTTCCGGGTAAATATCCCTGGCACGGCTCAGATGGCCATTGCCCGTTCCTTGTATGGCGAATAATATTTTCACGCGTTCTTATGCAGCCTCCATATTACCGGTGAGCCCGTCTATAGGACCGGGTTTGTTCATATTTAATTCCTGTAGCAGTATCGCCATCAGTTCTTTCGGGCTTTCTTTAGCTTGCTTTTTCTTATTGATATTTATGGCCTGCGCCCGGGCATCGTCGCCATATCGATAGATGCTCCATTGCCCGCTACTATATTCCAGGCCGGTCAGGTTTTCAATCCAGTCGCCGGAGTTCATATATATCACAGGACCGTTTTCAGTAACTACCGTTTTTATTTCAGGGTGGTGTATATGCCCGCAAATCACGTACTTGAATTTATTCTCAGCGGCTATGTCGCACACGGTAGATTCAAAACTGTTGATAAACTTAACTGCAGTCTTAACGCTATTCTTGATTTTCTTAGAAAGCGACACCTTGCCCCTGCCCATCTTCAGCGATATGAAGTTCACTAAGCGGTTGATGAGTATCAGTGTATCATACCCTACAGCGCCGAGCCGTGCCAGCCATTTACTGTGCTGCATCACTACGTCAAAAACATCACCATGGAATATCCATACTTTGGCACCGTTTATCTTTAGCGAAAGCTTGTTGGTGATCTTTAGCGACCCCAGCTGGAATCCTTTAAAACGGCGAAGCATTTCATCGTGGTTGCCGGGTATGTAGTAAACCGGTACGCCTTTGGTTATCCATCCCACGATGTGTTTGATGACCATCATGTGCGTGGCGGGCCAGTAACGTTTGCTGAATTGCCAGATATCTATGATATCACCGTTGAGGACTACGGCTTTGGGCTTGATGCTTTTCAGGTATTGCAGCAGCTCTTTGGCATGACAACCGTAGGTTCCCAGGTGAATGTCTGACAGTACAATAATATCTACTTCCCGTTTTGCCATATGTATGGTGTTAGATAGCCTTATACGGCTATACAAAGGGAAGCATTTACTGTAATGCTATCATTAACAACACATTACCTTAATATTAATAATGTGATGAACATATTCATCTAAAGCAGCGCTTCAATGGCCTCTATCAGCTTTTCGCTGTTGCTGGGCCGGGGAGTATCTTCAGTAGCGAACTTACCTTCGCGGTCGACCAGGAAGTAAGAGGGCACGCCCCGCACACCATAGTCTTCCGCTACTTTTGCCTTCCAGCCATCCACACGTGTATGCAGGCCGGTCAGTTCATATTTTTCTTTAGCTTTCTGCCATGCCTCCTCATTATCGTCTATGGATACGTATACGAAAACTACGTCCTTACCTGCGAAGTGTTCTTTGATTTTCTTAGTGTATTTAAACTGTGCGATACAGGGTCCGCACCAGCTTGCCCAAAAATCAATGTACACGACCTTTCCTTTTAATTCCGACAACTTTATTTTATTCCCCTCTTCATCATTAACTGTAAAATCGATAGCAGGAGCGCCTACACTAAGGCGCTTTTTCTGTTCTACCATAGCAGACAGATATTTGGCATACTTGCTATCGCTGTACCTGGTATTGAAAGTACTATAAAGCTGTTCAGTGCGCGCCAGCGGTGCGTGGCGTACCATGGTATATAGGTGGTTGGCGAATACATACTCTTCACTTTTTGCAGGCATATGTTGGCGCGACAGCTCAAGCATTTTGTCATAGTGTGTATAAGGAACATTCTCTTTTTTTGCCGGTTTGTTTTTGCTTTCAATAGTTAACAAGCTTTGGTAGTAGTCGTCTATATAGTTGCGATAAGGCAGGATATACATAAACTCATCATTGAACTTAGCCGGCACTTTCTTCGCCACCTCATAGTTCTCAATAGGAATTTCACCTACATCATAGCTTTTCTTTTTCGCTACTTCGTGCATGAGGGGGTAAGAGAGCATCTTGTTGTATTTGCTGTATTCATAGTATGCATTCCAGAATTCAATGAAGGACTGCGGCAAGTCCGCACTGTTTTCTATTAAGAAATTCAGTTCGCGCTGTACCAGATCTGTTATAGCTTTTTCAAATTCAGCAGGTTCTTTTGCGTTGAGTTTATTTGCTGCACTATGAAAGTTATTAACCAGTCCATAGGTTAAAACATACTTAGCCATAAAATTAGCAACAGTCGGTTTCATGCCGATGCCGGCGTATTTCACAGTGTTGTCAAAACCTGCGGCATCAACTGTCATGGCCAGTTTATCACCCGGGCTGGCATATATTTCTGTAGCCTGCTCACCATTTTGGATAGTGACCAGCGTATACATATGCGGTAATGGCAGTGTCACCAGGAAATTGCCGTTTTTATCCAGTTTTTCATTAACAACATGCATACTGAAATCCAGCCAGTTTTCACCATAGTCAGGGTAGCTGATGGTAACACTATCCGCTAAAGGATTGGTGATCGTTCCTTTTATAGAAAAATCATTTTTACCTGCTGTTGCGGTAATAGTGTTGAGGATTAGTAATGTGGCAATCAATATTCTTTTCATCGGTATATGTTTGTGGACGTACAATTTATAAAAAATAAGCCGCAGTTTATGCTGTAGCGTTCATTTCTGTCTGGTGGCGGTACAGTCGGGCGTAGCGCTTATCCAGCCGCATCAGCTCCTCATGCGTGCCCTGCTCCGCTATACTCCCATTGTCCAGCACTATGACCTTATCAAAATCCCATCCTGTAAATATGCGATGGGTGATCACTATCACCGTCTTATCCTTTATGTATGGTTTCAGGTTGGTGAGTATGTTTTGCTCTGTTTGTGTATCTACTGCTGAAAGTGATTCATCCATCAACAATACGGGGCTGTCCTTTACCAGTGCCCTCGCCAGTACCAATCTCTGTTTCTGCCCGCCTGACAGCATCACCCCGCGCTCGCCTATTACAGTTTCATAGCCTTCCTTCAGCATGGCAATGTCTTTCTCAAAATCTGCCAGCCTTGCGGCTTCTTTTATTTCCGATTCAGTAGCATCGGCCCTGCCAAACCTTATATTGTTATACACAGTGTCAGAAAAAAGCAGCGCTTCCTGCGGTGCGTAAGCTACCGAGGTACGCAGCGTCTGCAGATGGTAGTCTTTTATGGACTGTCCGTCAATTTGTATGCTGCCCTGAGTAGCGTCGTACATACGCAGCAGCAGGTGTACCAGCGTAGACTTGCCGGAGCCTGTTTTACCAATTACGGCTACTTTTTCACCTGCTTTAATATCCAGCGTGAAATTATCTAATGCCTTGATGCCCGTATGCTGATATATGAAATCAACCCCGTCGAAGCTGATATTGCCCTTCGGTGTTTCGCGCATAGCGCCTTCCTTACTCACAATATCCGGCTGAGCATCCATAAATTCATTGATACGTTTTTGCGAAGCGCCTGCCCGCTGCACTATAGATGCCACCCATCCTATTGCCATCATAGGGAACATCAGCATGGTGATGTACAAAATAAACTCTGCTATATTGCCTGCCGATATAGTACCCTGTATGGCATAATAACCACCAATAAGTACCGTACTCAGTATGCTCAGGCCAATGAACAGGTTCATAGAAGGGAAGAACACGGCCTCTGTCAGCGACAGGTTGATGGCACTTTTCCTGTATTCTTCGCTTTTGTCATTAAAGAAACCCATCATGGCTTTTTCCTGTACAAAGGATTTGATAACCCTGATACCGGAATAGGATTCCTGCGCAATGGTTGTCATATCAGACAATTGCGACTGTATTTGCTCACTTTTTTTAAAAATTATCCTGTTTACCAGGTAGATACTTAATGCCAGGAAAGGCAGGGGCAGAATAACATAGAACGTGAGCATCGGGCTTACGCGTATCATATTCCACAGGCACATAATAGTCAGTACCACCAGGTTGGTAGTGTACATAATAGCCGGACCTACATACATGCGCACGCGCGATACATCCTCAGAAATACGGTTCATCAGGTCGCCGGTATTGCGTGTTTTATAAAAATGCGTGTTTAGCGCCTGGTAGTGTTGGTAAATGTCGTTTTTCAGGTCGTACTCCACATGCCGCGACATCACAATGATCGTTTGTCGCATAAAAAACATAAACAAGCCCCTGGCTACAGCCAAACCAAGTAATATGAGGCCGCTCCGCAGCACCAGGTTGAATATATAAGACTGAAAATCAACGGAAAGCGAAGTATCCGCTACCAGCCGGTAGCTGGTGATGTTGGCCTGCACTTTGTCTATTACATTCCTGATGATAACAGGAGGTATCACCGCAAATACGTTGGATATTGAAACAAACAACATACCCAGCAACAGGTGCCATTTATAACGCAGCAGGTATTTGTTCAGTGCAGCCAGGTGTTTCATGACAGCAAATGTCGGGAAATTGAAGTACAGTTCTTTGGGTAAACTCCCTTTGCAAGACATAGCATAAAAAAACAGCTACACCGGTGTGTAGCTGCTGCTCGCCAAAACAGGGGTAACTGTTCTGTAATAATGTAAGTAATGGTCAACCTGATGTATGAATTATCCTCTCCATCCGGAAGAATAAATCATATCACAATGTTAGACCACGAGGTCAGCTAATGCATAATATCCGGCATTACAAAAACGTTACAGTTAATAAACTATTGACAATTATCACGTTATGAATTAAAAAGGCTAGCTTTTATATGGATTGTATCAATTCGTCCAACTGAGAATCTTCCTCTATTTCCAGTTTTTTCATGGTACGATGTTTCAAAACACGGATAGCCTGAACACTAATGCCCAGCATACCCGCCATTTCTTTATTGGACAACCGCAGTTTTGTCAGTACGAAGAAGCGGGTTTCGGCCGGGGTGATATCCGGTATCCTCTCCCGTAGGCGGACAATATAGCCCTTATGTATTTTTTCGAAATCGTCTTTAAAAGCTGCCCATTGCTCCTCAGTTAAAAGAATAGCCTGTTTCATTTCATGTAGCAGGTCATATTCTGCCGGTGATACATCTCCCTGGGCTTGCTTCTTTGCCAGTTCTTCAGATACACGTTCGATCAACTCATTTTTTTCACTGATACTCCTGGCCAGGTTATCGATTTGCCGCTGCGCCCTGTCGCGAATATTTTCAGCAGCATCTTCAGCCAGTTTCCTTTTCAGTTTCTGTCTGTTGATAAACAGCATGCTCATACACGCAATCATTCCGGCTAATACGATCACACCGTTTCTTTCGGTTTTTCGTTGTTCCAGCTTTTTATCTTTCAAGGCCCCGAGGTATTTCAGCGAGTCAGCTTTTTGCCTGAAGAGGAACTCCGCCTCAATTTTTGCGAATTTCTTTTCTTCATTTAGGTCTCTCAGGCTATCCCTTAACCCGGAATATTTATTATAATATGTAAAGGCTTCTTTATAATTACCCCGCAACTTGTAATAGTCAACATAATTGAAATATGCCTCCAGCACTATATCTTTCATGCCTAGTTCCCGGCTTAATGCGAGCGCCTCATCCATATAACGCTTCGCTTTTTCCAGGTTCCTTCGGTTGTCTCTCAGGCTATCAGGCAGGACGAGTGATGTATGCATAACCGCTCCGAGATAAGCATGGCCTATTGCGCTCAAGGTGACAGATGCGCTTCGTAAATTGCCTTTCATCTGTTGTTGCTCAAGCGCCATATACATGTATCCGAGGGCACTGTCATATTTGCCCAGTTCTATATTGGTACTCCCGGCATTGCTGTAGAGTCCTATCAAATCATCATCAGTATTCGCGCCAATTTTTTCCCCTGACTCTATTCCTTGCTGGTACCACTCCAGTGCTTCGCTGAATCGTCGCTGTTTAAAATATAAGTAGCCAATATTATTATACAGGCTCAGGATATTAACCGTACCGGCTGCTTCATACGCGCTTTTTGCCTTTATCAGGTATTCAAGGGCTTTGTCATATTCCTCCTTGTCGCTATACACCGCACCGAGTGATACAGAGAGTATGGCTACCATGCGCGGGCTCTTCAATTTCTCAGCCGCGGCCAACGCTGCCTGGAAATGTCTTAATGCCTCGGGGTAATTGTTCCTGACGGCATAACACCGGGCTATGACGTTGTGAGATTTTATAATGCCGTACGGATATTCCAGCTTTTCTGCCAGGAGCAGAGCTTGTTTAC
>DATCSV010000206.1:0-17905 GCA_036568285.1 Flavipsychrobacter sp.
TAAAGAATCCGCCTATACTCATATTGGATGAAGCTACCTCATCGCTGGACACGGAAAGCGAGCGCATAGTGCAGGATGCCATCAATACCCTGATGCAAAATCGTACGAGTATTGTTATTGCACACAGGCTGTCCACCGTGCAACACGCCGACGAAATAATAGTGTTGGATAAGGGCCGTATTGTAGAGCAAGGGACACATACGGAATTGATGGCTAAAGGCGGGCTATATAATAACCTGGTGGCTATGCAGCAGGTTAAATAATACGGTATATTTGCAATAACTAAGAAAACCTGATGAGTAAGATATTGGTAACCGGCGGCTGCGGTTATATCGGCGGCCATACGATAGTAGACCTGGTAGAAAACGGATATGACGTCATCTCTATAGACGACCTGTCGCGTGGCTGTTTGCGAATGTTGGAAGGCATAGAAAAAGTGTCCGGGAAGAAAATAAAGAACTACAAGGTAAACCTGTGTAACCTGGAAGATACAGAGGCAGTGTTTATTGAAAATCCTGATATTGCAGGCATTATACATTTCGCCGCGTTTAAGTCTGTGCCGGAGTCAGTGAACGAACCATTAAAGTATTTCAGGAATAATATTAATTCACTGGTCAACCTGCTGCAATGTGCCCAGGAAAATAAGATCAATCATTTCGTATTTTCTTCATCCTGCTCTGTATATGGCAATCCTGCCAACCTGCCTGTGGATGAAAAAGCCGAACTGGCGGAGCCTGAATCACCTTATGCACGTACCAAGCAGATGGGGGAGGATATATGCAGCGACTTTTGCAAGCCCAATCCTGATTTTAATGTTACCCTGTTACGTTATTTTAACCCTGTGGGTGCACACCCCTCAGCTATAATAGGAGAACTGCAGGAAAAACCTGAGAACCTGGTGCCGGTCATCACGCAAACCGCTATAGGCAAGCGCCCCGAGATGCAGGTATTTGGAACGGATTATGATACGCGCGATGGTTCTTGCGTGCGTGACTATATACATGTAATGGATATAGCCAATGCCCATACCAAGGCCCTGCAATACACCATGGAAGGTAGAAACACACAGCAATGTGAAGTTTTTAACCTGGGTTCCGGAAATGGAGTAACAGTATTGGAACTGATAGA
The DNA here is from genome assembly GCA_036568285.1 of Flavipsychrobacter sp. Classification (GTDB taxonomy): domain Bacteria; phylum Bacteroidota; class Bacteroidia; order Chitinophagales; family Chitinophagaceae; genus UBA5543. The sequence goes on from DATCSV010000206.1 coordinate 1,129, forward strand.
CGCCTTTGAGAAAGTATCCGGCGAGAAGCTGAATTATATTCGGGGCGCCCGCCGTGCCGGTGATGTAATAGCAGTATATGCTGACAACTGCAAAGCGCGTGCCCTGCTGGATTGGGATATAAAGTATGACCTGGACCAAATGATGGATACCGCCTGGCGCTGGGAGCAGGCGCTGAAAAAAGACGCTACAAAGAATTCGTTATTACAATAACTTATGCCCCGCAATAGCGGGGCTTTTTTATCCCAGGTCTATTTCAGTATTATCTCCAATATTCAGGCTTTGGCTAAGGCCGCGTACAAATGCATCGCTGCCGATAATAGACGAATGCAGTACCACCTCGTCCAGTTCGGCAAAAGAGCCAATGATGGTGTCCTTTATAATGGAAGCTTTGATGTTAGTGTGCTCGCCAATGGTTACGTTCGGTCCTATGATCGAATGGCTGATAGTGCAACCCTCTGCTATACTTACCGGGGGTATTATGACGCTGGTGTCGTATTGATACGACGTGGTTATTTCGCCTTTGCGCTCGCTTTGTTCCTTCAGCAAAACAGAGTTGGTGTACAGCAGGCTTTCCTTCTTACCACAGTCAAACCAGTTGTTTACGCGGAAGCCATGGAAATTAATCCCCTGTTCTATCATAAACTGCAACGCGTTGGTGAGGTGGTATTCGCCCTCTTCATCAGTATTTCGTTCGTTCAGGTGCCTGTCCAGCGCGCTGTATAATACATCTGCTTCTTTGATATAGTACACCCCCACCATGGCCATGTTCGACTTGGGGATGAGTGGTTTTTCCACCACCTTCAGCACTTTATCCTTCTCATTCATCTCTGCCACACCAAAACCCCGCGGATCGTCTACTTTCCGCACACCTATTTGTGATACCTCGCTGGATATTACTTTTTTTACATCATAGTCACAGATAGTATCACCCAGCACTATCATTACTTCGTCGCTGCCCACTGCATTGCGCGTAAGCCATATAGCATGACCCGTACCCTTGCGGTCTGTCTGATTTACCAAAGTATATTTCAGGTCTGGGTAGTTCTTCGTCAGGTAGCGTTGTATTTTCTCCCCCAGGTAGCCAATTACAAATACGAATTCCGTGACACCAGCTTCCAGAAGTTGGTCTATTATTACACTAAGGATGGTTTTACCAGCCAGGGGTATCAGTGCCTTAGGCTGTGTATATGTAAGGGGGCGCAGTTTTGTGCCGGCACCTGCCACTGGAATAATAGCTTTCACAATATTCTGATTTTACTTGTTTAATCAATTCCGTTCTAGTATGACCTGCAATAGCGAACGTGAAAATACTATAAAAGAGGTATTTATGAACAGAGGCATTGAATTGATATATATTATGCGCTCAGACGCTTTACCCCGGGCTCTAATTATTTGATAATCAACTAACCTTCAGCATTTACCATATTGCCGCATTTGATTTACTTTTGCCCTCATGCATATTGGATTATTCTTTGGTAGTTTCAACCCCATACATACCGGTCACCTGATAATAGCCAATCATATTGTGGAGCATGCTGGTATTGATAAGCTATGGTTTGTAGTATCGCCACATAATCCGTTGAAAGACTCCAACTCTTTACTGAATGAATATGACAGGTTGCACCTGGTAAAGCTTGCTATTGATGACAATCCAAAGTTCAGGGCAAGTAATATAGAGTTCAGCCTGCCCAAACCGTCTTATACCATTGATACGCTTACCTACCTGGCAGAAAAATTTCCTCTTGAGACATTCTCAGTCATTATGGGTTCTGACAGTTTCCAGAATATTCATCGCTGGAAGAACTACGAACAGCTGGTGAAAAACTATCCCATAATCATATATAACCGCCCGGGTTTTGCAATAACTGAAACGCACGACGCCCGGTTAACGATACTAGATGCCCCGCTGCTCAACATATCGTCGACCTATATACGCAAACAGGTGAAAGAAGGGAAGTCTATACGTTATTTAGTACCGGGCCCGGTACTGGAATATATTGCAGGCAGCAATTATTTTAAGTAGTATCTCCCCGCCTGACAGGGTTGTCTGAAGCCGGTTTAAAGCCGGTAAATTCTACCCGGTAAATTTTAATAAGCAATAAAAGATAAGACACCAACAAGGGGCCGAATATAAAACCCATAAAACCAAACATGGGCACACCTATAATAATGCCTATGGTGGTGATGATAGGGTGTACATCTCCCAGTTTGTCGAGAATAGTAAAGCGTAATACATTATCCACGCCACCGGTAACAATGAAGGAGTATACCGCCAGCCATATAGCGTTGGCTGTTTCTCCCTCAAGGGTCAGGTAAATACATATAGGCGCCCATATGATGGCGCAGCCAACTATGGGCACAATAGAGAATACACCGGTAAGCACACCCCAAAACACAAAAGATTCTACGCCAAATATCCAGTAGCCAACGGTAGCCACTATGCCCTGAGAGATGGCCAAGACGGGAATACCGATAGCATTGGCGAACACCATCAGCCGCGTAGATTTCCAGATGTCATCCACGTTCTCGTGCTTTAGCGGCAGAAAATCTTTAATGGAGTATTCCATCTCTTTTCCCTGCACGAGCATAAAGTAGAGGAAAAAGAAAGTCAGTACTGTATTGGTCAGCATGTTAGCCGTAGCGCCTACTATAGAGGGTGCAATAGATGTGATTTTACTAATGATATTATTGACTTGTTCCGTGTTCAGGTTGATGGGGATGCCTGCGCTTCGCAGACTGGCAGATAGGTCAGCCAGGGTTTTTTGCAGGTTACTTGTTTCGCCCAGTATCGTATTTAATGTGGGGCCCATTGCCTGGAACAAGAAGAACAGGGGTATTACTATCACTACAACCGAAGCCAGAATGAAAAAAGTAGCCGCTAGCCATTTTTTCCATCTGCGTTTTGTTACCAGCACTATATACCAGTGCCGCAATAGTATATACATAGTAGCCGCCGCCAGTACACTGGGTATAAATACCGAAAACCGGTTGAGTATACTGAGCCCTAATACTACTATAAGGGCGAGTAATGCTATCTGTTTTAAATTATTTGTGTTAAGAAGTTGCATTTGGGCTATGTATTTAACAACAAATTGCCGTAAAAGATGTTTATTAGTCTGAAAGAATGACTAACAACAGCTTTTATACTACCAAATTACTCTAATTTTATTGGAGAGAGTGATAAAAGTATGTGACGAAATAATTATTCACTAAATAAACTAAATAAAAATGGCGAACACAGCAAGAGCAGTGGCAACACTTTTAATTGGCGCAGCGGTTGGTGCGGCTGTAGGGTACATACTGGCTACCGACGAAAAGAAACGTAAAGAAGACCTTGACAAAATTAAAGACCAGGTAAACCACTGGACGGACGCCCTGAAGGAAAAGGCCGGCACTATAAAGAAAAAGGCCCAGGACGTGGAAACTGAGATTTATAACTCCTGATTTGAGCGATAGCAAATGTTAGGAAAGATTATTGACAAAGCATTGAGCTACTTATCTGCCAAACTGGACTTGCTGAAGTTGAGTATTATAGAACGTGTGTCTCTCATACTCGGCTTCTTCATGTTTATGATGGTGAGTATGATAATGGTGATGGCGGCTATGGTATTCCTGGGCATAGGACTTAGCGAATATTTTGCCGCCATCACAAATTCAGTGCCTTTAGGATACCTGATCGTAAGCGGGATTTACATCCTGTTGCTGGTCTTCATCTTTATCTTCAAAAAGACTTTGAGTAAATGGTTTGCAGGTTTGTTTGTCAATTTACTTACGGGCGAAGATGAAGAAGAGTCTGAAAACCCAAATCGCGGCTGACATGGCAAACCTTTATCCCAAAAAATTAAGGAGCCTCAAGGCATTGCGAGAGGAGAAGGCTAGGCTGAAAGCCGAGGCGTCATTTGCCGTTGAAGGACAAGATGGCGGTGATGCGGGTTATGCAGACTTCATTCCGGCTGTTCTCGATGCTATTGCCTCAAAAGGTGTTCCCGACAAATTATTAGCATTGGCAGTGCCACTTGTACAGTTGGCAGGCAACAAAATAGAAAAGAGCCTGCTGAAAAAAGTGGCTAAGGAGGTACTGTTGGGCTATGCCAAATGGAAAGGCACTGAAATGGCCGCTAGTGCGTTGCTGCGCCTGGTAAAAAGAAGGTTTGAGAAAGCGGCGGCATCAGAAGAGGATGATTAAGCCTTTTCATGAAGCGCCAGCAATGGTATATGCGCCTGTTTTACTATCGCTTTGGTATGACTCTTATGAAACAGGCTTTCAAAGAAGTTGTGCCTGTGGGGCACTACTACCAGCCAGTCCATATTATTAGCTTCCACAAATAGCTGTATGCCTTTGTCAATGTCTTCATGTTCTATATGATGGTACTGTGGTTTTACATTGTCCAGCATTTCCTGCAGGCGCGCATATTCATAAGGGGTTTCCGGGTCAAAATGACGGTTCTTACTATCAACATTCAATATGTGTAGCTCACTGTTGTGCCTTTTCACTATTGCAGATAACTTGTCTGCAGGAAGTTTGTCAGATATATTATTCATATCGCAGGCAAAGGCTATTTTACCCACATTCTTATATTTATAATCAGCAGGCACGGCCAGCACAGGGCATTGCAGGTGGCGCAAAGTGCTCATGAGATTGCTACCCAGCCAAAAGCCGGTATCATCAGTACTGCTGTTGCCTACAATCACCATCCAGGCATTGTACTTGCTTATATACTCTTTCAGGTTATCTGTGATATCGCCATACAAGACACTCCCTTCAATAGGTAAACCGGGATATTTCTCCAGCAAGTCGTCGACGAGGGCTGCCATTTGAGACTCGGCAAGGCTTTTACTCTCCTCCAACGAAATAACAGGCATAGGATTTTCATGGAAAGCTACCGGGATAGTGTAGGCATGCACCACTACTACTTTTCGGTTCAGCGCTTTGGCCATATCGCAGGTATAATATACTGCGTTGGTTGCGACATCGGTATAATCTGTTGCGGTAATGATGGTTGCCATTGTACTAATTTATTCTTTCCGAAAAGTACGGAAAAAATAAAAAACGATGGCTGATTAACGTCAGTATTAACGGTTATTTCTTTTTGCCGGCAAAACTCTGGAAGGCCTTTAAGAAAACCTGCCCAAATGTTCCAAGGATGATTTTGATATCCATGGAAATACTGCGGTGTTTCAGGTAGTAAACGTCCCACTGGATACGCTTACGCAGTTCCCGCTCAACATTTATTTCGCCTATGAAGCCCTTTACCTGTGCCATGCCGGTCATTCCCGGTATAGCTTCGTGCCTCAGGTTGTAGTAGGGGATGAACTGTGAATAATGCCTGGTGTGATACAGCATATGGGGGCGTGGTCCCACTATCGACATGTCGCCCAGCAGTACGTTAAAGAACTGGGCTGTTTCGTCAAGGTGGCTGGCTCGCAGGAATTTTCCTACGGGTGTAATACGTTTATCATTGCTGGTTGCCTGTTTGGTATCCGCATCGGCGTTTACATACATGGTGCGAAACTTAAAGCAATCAAATTCGATGCCTTTGTAGCCGGTGCGCTTCTGTATAAAGAAAACAGGCCCTTTAGATGTAAGTTTTATTAATAAAGCAATGATCGGGTATACCCATGACATTACCAGTAGAATAAACGTCATGGAAATAATAATATCCATAACGCGTTTGATAGCAGCATAATATGGCGATGGCTGATAAACCATATACCTATGGTTTATCTCGCTGAACATCTCCCGAATCTCATTGATATCCGATTGGGCAGTCGTAGTACGAGACGGTTGCGTCAGGGGCAATTTAATAATAAACGGTTGTTCCATTCAACTTTCTTCCTTAGATCTTTATAGTGTGCTCCTCACATACAGCAAAAACCGTGTCAGAATTTTATTTTCAGTGCAAATTTCTAAAAAAAGTTTACAGAAACATCATATTAATTATTTTTTAACGTCTTTTAGACTGTAATATAGATTGAAGTATATGGAAGAAAACAACGTGTAATAAGCTAATCCCGCCTGTGTCTGTAGCATTGATTCTTGTACCATAAAGAACATTGTAGAAATATGAAATGCATAAAACCATGGTTTTAGCGGCATTTGTACATATGTTATATATGGATAAAAAGTTATGATGATTAGTAGTAGTAAGCCAAGAAAACCTACCATCAACAATGATTGCAGGTACATGTTGTGCATATTGGCATTGTATAATGGTGATCTCAAAGCAAGGTCTTCATGAATATTGCGCACACCATACTCCTTCATTTTACTGTTCAGCAAGCTAGGTGCATCACCATTTCCCACACCAAAGATGTAGTTTACAGGTTTGTCAGACACCACATCCATTCCTATACGCCACAAAAACAGCCTTAGCGTGAAATTATTGAAGTCTCCTTCCATTACATTGCTATAATCATCCAGGAAGGCCACCTCGGAATTTTTTACGAAAAAATCCTTAAACCTGTTCTTGACCGGATTGTCAGTAGCCAGTGCAGTAATAATGAGGATGGCGAATACTGAAGCCGCCAATACTATTCTTCTGCGGCTAAAACCTGTTTTAAAAATATTTAATAAATGGAGAGGCATCAGGAACACTACGAACAGTAGCATCAGCATCCTGGCAGATAGCAGGATAAAAAAAGCGATAGCAATGGTTGTCAGCAGATATTTCAGATACTTACCTTTCCCTGTAAAGTACTTCTGCCATGGATACATGAGCAGGAGGGAGATAGTAAAGAATGTATACAGAGCCATGTATACAGCATTGGCGTTGAGCCAATCAACAATATTGTGGTAAAAAAATGAATTGATATCACCTGTATCCTGCCAGATAGTGTATGCCCGGCCCGCACTCATCAGTGCTACAACTGTAATACCGAGTACGAAGGCAAGGAATATATTTTCAAGCTGCCTGGTTGAAATGCTGATGCCCGCACCCACCAGCACAGGCATCACCAGCATAAATACTTTAGATTGAGTATCAAATGTTGACTGGTCTTTGTTTTCGCTATAAAAATAGCTGACGGCAAACAGGAAAAAGTACAATATGTATGCCCAGAAAACCTTGCGCTTTACCAGGTTGTTCCACAGGATGAAAATATCGACCTGTAGTACCCACACAAAGGCGAATGTGATTAATGCAATATTTGCGTAAATAAAGGGAAAAGGGATAGCAAATACCAGCAAGTAGAGCAAGATGTATTGCAAATGCTGCAGCCAGGCTACCTTTAACATAGGACAAAAGTAGCGGAAATTAATATTAATTTCGCAGGTTTAGTGCAAACATAATTTGGTGAAGGGCAAACTCATAAGGTCATTATTTTCATCGGGACTACAGGCTGTTTCAGTACAGGTGTTGGGTGTTATTTTCCTGGGGATTGTCGCCTATTACCTGTCTGATGAGGATTTTGGTATTATCAGCTGGGCCAATGCGCTTTCCATGTTTATCACTACTATTATCGGCTTCGGTCTGGAGCAGGTAGTTGTGAGAAGAATTGCGGCGTCGCCCACCTCCAACTGGGCAGCTGCCGCCTTTTTATTCCATGTATTTATCGGGTCATTAGTAAGCATTGCCATCGTCAGCGTATTTGCAGGTGTTTGCCGCGACTGTGGAGAAGCGGTCAGCTATCTGCCATTGTTTTATGTGGCACAGTCTGTTATTCTGCTGATAGTGCCTCTGAAACAGTTTCTAAATGCCAAACACATTTTCACTCCATACGGCGTCATAGCAATCATCAGCAATATATTGAAGATAGTGGTCGCATTTGTACTGGTGGGACGTGGCTACCTGACTGTGGATGTGGTTGCTATAATATTTATCTGTGCCTCTCTCCTGGAATTTATCTTCCTGTTGATATATATACTGGCAAAGACAGATTTTTCGTTCCGGTTCAAAATACAAGCTTATAAGAAACTGGTAAAGGAGGCTACACCACAATATCTCTCGGCAGTGTTCGACACTACCTTGTCACGTATTGACTGGATATTGCTGGGCATCATCGGTGTTTCGTATGCCTCCACGGGGGCGTACAGTTTTGCTTACAGGGCATATGAACTGGCGAGGCTGCCAATAGTTATTGTGGCCCCCGTCATTCTCAATATTTTCGCCAACCAGCTGGCTAAGGACGGACACCAAACTGATGAGAAAAAAAGGACTGTCAATGATATCTTTACAGTGCAAGTCTTTTTCGCAGTCATGATACCGCTTGTTTTCAGCATAATATGGGCTCCCGTGCTGGACAGCATCCCTAATTTTGCGGACAAATACGGCAGCAAAAACGAAACCGAATTTGTGATCCTGTCCGTTTGCATTCCTATCCAGTTTTTCATTAACCTGCTATGGACGTTATCATTTTCTGCCAGGAAATACAAAAAAATCACCACCATCACTATTATAACAGCGTCGTCAAACGTAGTGCTCAACCTTGCGTTAATTCCATTTCTAAGCGGCATCGGTGCTGCGACAGCTTATTTAATAACAACATTGATACAGGTGGCTTTGTACTATAAGTTGGTGAAAGAATACATAATAAAAATACATGTGCGCCCACTCCTGGTTTCCATTATTTTAGCGGCTGTAATATACTTTGTTGCTGCAAGGGTAAACCTGCATATCGCAATTAAAGCATCGGCAGCGCTGATTATTTACATTGTGGCGGGATTGGGCACACGCACTATACGGAAACAAAATTTAGTTACTTTAATGTCGCTTATCAGAAAATGAATATCCTGTACCTGTGTGATGAATACCCACCCGGCCGCCATGGTGGCATAGGAACAGTAGTGCAAATACTGGCAAGAGAACTGGTGCAGCAAGGGCACAATGTAGTTGTAGCCGGTTTCTACGATTGGGGCTATGGCGGAGAGGATGAATTTGACGATAATGGCGTAAAAGTATACAGGTTCCGGCGTGCATTGTCTTCGCGGTTATTTGCAGGGCAGGATAAGCTTCATGTAAGGGCATTGTACAAGTTTTTAAACGCTTCAGGCATCTTCCAGTGGGATATCAGGCGCAGCCTGGAAAAATATGGGAAATTCATTGAGCAGCTTGTTGCCCTGCACGCCATTGATATTATAGAAATGCCGGACTATAACGACTATATCCGTTTCTGCAAAGAAACCGTGTACTTCCCCCGGCTACCGTCGCCTGTGGTAGTAAAACTGCATGGCTCGCTGACATACATTCATAAAAACAATGGCCAACCTGTACCGGAATACGTGGCTGAAACAGAAAAAGCAATATTGCGGAATGCTGATGCAGTATGCGCTGTAAGCCAATACCGGGCTGACATGGCTACCGAATTTGGAGAGTATGACGGGGATATTGATGTAGTGTACAACGGAATAAACATGCAGGGTGCTGAACCGGACACAACCGATGCCCCCCGTATCAACAGGGTAGTATTTACAGGTGCGTTATCTGAAAATAAGGGTATATTCAAACTGGCAAAAGCATGGAATATCATTAATGAGCGGATTCCCGACGCCAGTATGATTGTCTTAGGCAAAGGGCCGATAAACAGGGTCACCGCATTGATAGACCCTAAATATCATCAGAACATATCTTTCATGGGCCACGTAGACCGCCGTACAGTACTGGATACGCTTAAAACCTCAACAATAGCTGTATTCCCGTCGTTGACAGAGAGCTTTGCATTGGCTCCGATGGAGGCAATGGCTTGCGGGGCCGCAGTAATATATACAACCAGGGCATCGGGGCCAGAGTTGATAACGCATGAAGTAAACGGGTTGTTGGCCAACCCGCTTGACATTGACGATATAGCGCATAATATATGTTACTTATATCAAAATCAGGATATTTGCTCAAAACTCGCAGCAGCCGGAAAAGAACGGATAAAGTCAGAATTTGATATTTCGGTGGTGGCGAGAAAGAACATTAGTTATTATACATCTGTAATAGAAAAACGAAAGTAACGGACAAGCATTTTGGAGAACAAGCAGAAAAATATTGATTGGGTAATACTCCTGTTCTTGTTGTTGTTTACCAACCAGGCTATGTTTTCCGTTAAGCTGTTGGGTTTGGCATTCGTTTACCTTGCCCGCCCCAACTTCAGGTTTGGAATCAATAAAGGAAGAGTTCCGTTATTTATCCCCCTATTATTATTGCTCAGCCTTGCTAATTTCTTCCTTTTTGTAAGAGATTTTTCATCTGAATACATAGCGGCCTTTGTAGCAGGTAATATGCTGTGGATCTTTTCCTTCCTCAGTTTCCACCAGATAAAACTGAGCGTTGAACGTTATGGCGTTATCACAGCCCATAAGACCCTGAAGGTCTTTATTGTACTGCATTTCCTGTTCTGTATCGGGCAGCTGGTGCGTATTATGGTCATTACGGACACATTGAACCCGTATGTCGGGCTGGAGTTTCCTTACGGCATGTCCACAGGAGATAATGTATTCGGGACGTTTATGGAAAACTCACTGTACAACGTTACCGTTAGTGGTTTCCTGGCTATTTATTTCCTGTTCAAAAGAGCATGGTTTCACGCAATGCTGGCCAGTGTCTGCGTGATACTTGTATTCAGCAATTTCGGCACTATTGTATTTGGCAGTGTTCTGTTGGGATTGTTTTTTACCGGTACTATGTACTCGGTAACAGGAGGCAAGCTACGGTGGCTGAAAAAAATCGCACCTCCGGGAAACTTTGCCATCTACATTCCCGCTTATATATTCCTGATTGTCATTTTGTATGTAACAGTATCGCCCGACAATGCTGATTATTTTGTCGCCAAGGTCAAGAACAAGATTTTCTCCATCGAGGTAGAAGGCAAGAATAACTACAAGGGATTGATAGCGGACCAGAAACCGTATCCCGAAGCATTTATTATGACCGCGTCAGAGTACCACGCGCTGAAAAACCTTGAAAAAGATAAAATCTCCTTTACAACTGCAACTAAACAATCTGCAACAACTGATAAAGTATCGCGCGTCACTATCAAGCGAAACATGACAAAGACATATGTGATGCAACTACAAGGGAAGACACTTGCTGTGCTGGAAACAATGCAATTCCTGAAGAGTTCGCCCATCCACCTGTTCTTTGGTGCCGGCACCACACGTTTTTCGTCACATATCGCTCAAAAAATGGCCGGATACGACTCCAGCAGGTTATTTATGCATGTGCTGCCCCGCTTCGTATCTCCGGAGTACAGGGAGAACCACGTATTACTAATTGAGGAAAGGATAAAGAGCGAGAAAGCATATTTTTCCACGGCGAATTTTCCTGATAGTTTTTATAACCAGATATTCGGGGAATATGGTTTACTGGGCGCATTTTTATTCGTCTTTTTCTATGTAGGCTATTTCTTCAAATCGATACATAAATTAAGCTACGGCCTATGGCTGTTTGTTATATTATTACCTTTCGCACACCTGAGTTATATATTCGACACTATGTGCGTAATGCCATTTTTCGAATGGTTATTGCTGATTGATATAGAGAGCGAAAAATAACAGCCAAATGCAGAACACAACACCAGCAATAACGGTATTACTGCCCGCATACAACGCAGCCGAATATATCCGCGAAGCTATTGACAGTGTCCTGAATCAGACTTTTACTGATTTTGAATTGCTGATAATCAACGATGGTTCTACGGACAATACTGAAAATATAATCCGGCAGTACAGCGATGCACGTATCAGGCTGCACTCCCAGCCCAATACCGGTTTGGTAGGTGCGCTCAACAAAGGGCTTGAGTTAGCAAAAGGTGAGTTGATTGCACGTTTTGACGCTGACGATGTCTGCTACCCTGAACGGTTGCAGCTGCAATATGATTTCATGAAAGCCAACCCGGACTACATACTGATAGGCAGCGAAGCAGACTATATGGAAGAGGACGGAAGTTATATTTTCACTTTTAAATTCAATGCCTATACTGATGCGGAGATACGGGCGCTTAATTACACCGTGTGCCCATTTATACATGCTTCTGTAATGTTTTATAAACAAGATGTAACAGAACTGGGCGGGTATGACAAGGGTGCTATTACCTTTGAAGACCACCTGCTATGGTGGAAGCTGATACAACGCGGCAAGGTAAAAAACATGGAACTACCCCTGATAAAGGTCAGGTTCAACCCCGATTCCGTCACGGTTGACGAGCGTTGGCGTGGCCCGGAGTTCAAGCGGATAAAATACACATCTATTCAGCAGGGATATGTGACAGTTGAGGATGCTCTAAAACTGAAAGAAGTCCTGGCCAGCCAGAATTTTAAGGAGTTCAAAAACGCTGCATACTACAGCATGATAGGAAAGAAATTCCTGTGGAATAATTACGCCCCTGCCAAGGCACGGAAGAACCTGTGGAAAGCAATTATGGCAACACCAGCCAAGCCTGAGCCATATGTACTGTACTTATTATCATTCCTACCCCGCAAACTGATAGCACAACTGTATAGTTACCAGAAAAAACAGGAGAGGAATTAATTACTTTTGCACCACGAATGAAAATTGCTTTTATATCAAGGGCTACCCTGTACACATCTCCCGGTGGTGATACCAAACAGTTGGATCTGACCGCGCACAACCTGCGCAAGCTGGGTGTAGAGGTAGATGTGTTCCTGTGTTATGAGGAGATAGACTACAGCGGGTACGACCTGCTGCACTTCTTCAATATCATACGCCCGGCAGATGTGATCAAACATATAAAGTTGTCAAAGAAGCCTTACGTGGTTTCTACCATATTTGTAGAATATGGCACTGTAAAGCAACAGGTTGGTATGGCGCAACGGGTGCTGAAATCCGTGCTCAGCGAGGATGGACTGGAATACATGAAAGCGGTAGCGCGCGCTGTAAAAAATGGCGAAAAGATAGTAAGCAAAGACTACCTGCTGATGGGGCATAAAGCGGCTATAAAATACGTAGCAGGGAATGCGGCGATGTTGCTCCCAAACTCAGAAAGTGAATACCGCAGGTTTGAAAAGAAATATGGCATATCCCGCCCATACAAGGTGGTGCCCAATGGCATTAATACAGACTGTGCCGGCAAACAGTACCCTGCCAGTGAAAAATATAAGGATGCCATATTGTGTATGGGACGGATAGAGGCACGCAAAAATCAACTGAACCTTATCAGGGCGCTGAATGGCAGCGAATATCAACTATATATCCACGGCAAGCCCTCGCCCAATGCTATGGCTTACTTTGAACAATGCAAGATTGAGGCAGGGGCCAACATCCATATTGAAGGGCACCTGGATGACGAGGAACTGTTTACCGCTTACAGCAACGCCCGCGTGCACGTACTGCCTAGCTATTTTGAAACCACCGGACTCTCATCTCTGGAGGCTGCGGTGATGGGTTGTAATATCGTGGTGACCGACCTTGGCGATACCCGCGATTACTTTAAGGACGACGCCTGGTACTGCAACCCCGATAGCCTTGAATCTATAAAAGAAGCCATCGACGCTGCATATAGCGCTCCATATAACGAGGATTTCCGTAAGAGGATATTGAGCGAGTACACATGGGAGCGTGCCGCTGAAGAAACACTGGCAGCATATAAACAAGTATTAAAAGTTTAATCGTCCTTTGCACTTAAATTTATGAGCGGACTGAGAATAGGCATATTAGGCACACGCGGCATACCCAACAGGTATGGCGGGTTCGAGCAATGCGCTGAGTACCTGGCTGCCGGGCTGGTAAAAAAAGGACATGACGTATGGGTGTACAACTCTCACGACCACGAATATCAGCAGGACACGTGGAATGGTGTGAACATCATACATTGCTACGACCCTGAAAAGAAGATAGGTACAGCCGGGCAGTTTATATACGACCTGAACTGCATATTGGATGCACGTAAACGAAAGTTTGACGTGCTACTGCAACTAGGCTATACCAGCAACAGCATATGGTACAAGCTTTGGCCCGGTAACTGCAAGAATGTAGTGAACATGGATGGGCTGGAATGGAAACGCAGTAAATACAGCGCTAAGGTGCAGAGGTTTTTGAAGCGTGCCGAACGATGGGCAGCACTAAATGCGGATGTGTTAATTGCAGACTCGCTGGGAATAGAAAAGTATCTGAAAGAAGAATACAACAAAACATCACACTTCATTGCCTACGGTGCAGATGTATTCGAAGAGCCGTATGAACCTCTGCTGGAAAAGTATGATGTGCAACGCTTCGACTACAATATACTGATAGCACGCATGGAGCCTGAAAATAACATTGAAGCGATATTGAAGGCTCATATAATGAGCGAGACGGGCCGGCCGCTGCTGGTGGTGGGCAAAACTGAAAATGCTTTCGGCAAATACCTGGTAGAAACCTACGGTCAGCAACCTGGTATACGTTTCCTGGGGGGTATATACGACGCTGCTATTATCAACAACCTTCGCTATTATTCTCATTTATATTTTCACGGGCATTCGGTAGGTGGTACCAATCCATCGCTGCTGGAAGCTATGGGTAGCAACAGCCTGATAGCCGCGCACGATAACCTGTTTAACCGGGCCGTATTAGGCGACGATGCGTTTTACTTTGCCGATGCAGAACAACTGGCAACTGTGATACAAGACGTAGCTGCTAAAACGGCACATGCCGGGAAACTGCAAAACAACCAGAAAAAAATACGCGACCAGTACAACTGGCCGCGCATAGTAGATGAATATGAAAAGGTATTAATAGCCGCTGCTAAATAATACTAAGCTTTTGCTTTAAACTTATTGATGGCATTGCGCGTGAAATCGCTGAGTACCAGCCTGCCGCTGATGGCGGCGCGATCTGTAAGTAGGGTATCCCAATGCTCCGTTCCTTGCCAGTAAACTTTCTTTAATTCTGCCATTGCTTCAGGACTGCTTTGAGCCAGTTTATCGGCTAATACTTTGATCCCTTCATCCATTTTACCCGTACTACTCCACACCTCGGCATACAGTCCACGGTCGCGTGCCCATTCGGCTGAACGCCATTCCGTAGCATCGGTAGCCAGGATTGAAAATGCTGACAAACCCATTTTGCGTTCCACAGCAGGACCTACTACGAATGGGCCGATACCAACAGCCAGTTCACTCAACTTTACATAGGCATGTTCGGTAGCCATAGCATAGTCTACAGAGGCAGCCAGGCCTACTCCGCCGCCTACAGCCTTGCCATGTATACGCCCGATGATGAACTTAGGGCATTTGCGCATAGCATTGATCACCTTGGCAAAACCACTGAAGAATTTCAGTCCGCCTTCCGCATTGCTGATGGCTATCAGTTCGTCGAAAGACGCCCCTGCGCAAAATGCACGGTCACCTGCACTCCTGAGTATAATGACTTTTATCTCGTCGTTTTTACCGGCCTCGGTAATTGTATCAGCCAGCTTGTTGAGTATAGCACCCGGCAACGAATTGCTGGCAGGGTGAAAGAATTCGATAGTACCAATACTATCCGCTACTTCTATATTTACATATCCTTGTGTATCTGACATCTTGACTCTGTGTTTGAGCCAGCAAAGATAGAACACTACTTTAAAAGGACGAATTTCTGCGTTAGGGGAATAGCATCATTACCCAACCATACAAAATAATTACCTGCAGGTGCACTGCTTCCATCCCATCTATACTCGTACTTCCCTTTGTCCAGGTGCGTATTGGCAACATGATATACCTTCCGGCTGTCGATATTCACCACCTTAATAACGACATTGGTTTCTGCGTACAACTCAAACTCAATACGTATCAAGCCTTTGCCGGGATTAGGGCTTACGGGATACAACAGATGGGGTGCCCGGCTGCCCATTGGCTCTTGCCGAATATTAGTGGGTTTACTGCCATACCTGTACGGCATATGTCCACCCGCATATACCAATGTAGAATCAATAACAAATATCCGGTTGAAATCGTAACCGAACTGCAGATGCGTCCAGGTTTTACCACTATCAGCAGTTTCAAAAATTCCATCATAATAACCACCTACCCAACCCTTGGCAGGTGTAGCGAAACCACAGGCCTGGGTGCCGCCGCCGAAGTTGATTGTGGGTTGTCGTTTGCCTACGGCTAATACTTGCCAACTATTGCCGCCATCTTTTGAATACACCATGTTCACACTATCACGGAAAAATAAGTTTTGTACAGCACCTACAGCCACATCTTTATTTACAAACTGCAGCTTCCATACATACCCTGCCAGAACTGTATCGCTGAACACTTCTGTCCATGTACTGCCGCCATCTGTAGTTTTAAGAATGACTGAAGCAGGCGGCATCACGGCATTGTCTCTTGTACCGGCTACAAAACCGGTATCAGCTGAAACAAACCATGCTTCTACCAGCCCGGTAGCCAGGTTGGTGTCCATGTATTTTGTTTGCCAGGTCACTCCCTTATCAGTACTCTTATAGAATTTCGCAACATCAGAGCCCCACCAGCCGACACCATAAAAATTGTTGCCGTAATGGGCCAGGCCACATATTCTTTTGCTACTGGTCGTTGTTGTGTCTGTAATTGATGCGGAAATGTTAAGCCATGTTTCGCCTCTATCAGTCGTCCTGAATACCTTACCCGTTGAGTTAAGGGAACCCGCGATGCCTGTCACAGCATCATCCAGGAATTCTATACTTCGAAAACCAGCAAAATCAAGCGTGTCATTTTTTATTGCCCAGTTATCACCGCCGTCGGTTGTCTTCAACAATCGGTTGGTGGTAGTGACTGCAAATCCTGTGTTGCGACTTGTGAAATAAACATCTTCAATGCGGTAAGCAGAATCATTGAACGAATAACCTTTGTGAAATCCATTATTCGGCAAATAATGCCATTGATTTTGTGCATAT
>DATCSV010000207.1:0-10950 GCA_036568285.1 Flavipsychrobacter sp.
TAAAGAACAGTTAAATGGCTGGAATGCCACTCCTGATAAACTGACCGGTATGTTCCGCGATATGTACGGACCCGCTATGATGGTGCCGGGCAGCACCAATATTCAAAAGGCCCAGGCACTCATGAGCGGAAAATTGGCAGCAATGGGTGTAAAAGCCGGTGAGTGGGTGATGACCCGCAACCTGGCTACTGGCCACGCGGCTTTTGTAGACTTTAAACAAGTAGTACATGGGCATGAAGTTGTATTCTCCAATCTGAGCTTCCGTTTTACAACAGATGGACGGCTTCAACGTGTGAAAATGAACAATTTCGGCACCCCGGAGCAAGATATGCAGCCTGTAGTGACAGCCCCGCAGGTGCTGAGTGGCAACGAAATGACGGGCGGCATGGCTGGTATGTCTATTGATAAAAAGGAAATTTCCGGCGACTGGGTATGGTTCCCTATCCCAACGCAGCAGGGGTATAAAATACATCCCGCATGGCCCTTTGCCATGACTGGTATAGGTGAAAATGAAACACCATTTGAGTTGACTGGGTATGTGGACGCAATTACAGGCGAACTGCTGTATCGTTCCAACTCTGTAAATGAAACGTTTGACGTTACGGTAAAAGCCAATATACATATGGCTACACCAGTGTCTCCTACTACCGAAGTGGCAATTAATGATATGCGAGTGACCATCGGAGGTAATAATTATATTACAAATGATACAGGTTTCGTAAGTGTCGGTTCCGCAAATGCGCCCGTTAGCGTAACCTATGATGTCCGCGGCCCCTGGTCAGTAGTACGGGTAGGAGGTAATACACCTTCTTTTACGGCTAACATGGCTACGTCTCCCGCTACTTATATACTGCCTATACCGGACACGACCACGCCGGAATTCAGGGCCGTGTCGGCGTTCTATCACGTTAATAAGATACATAACTACATGAAGGGCCATTGGCCATCTTTTACTGGCATGGATAACCCGATGAATACCAATGTGGATATCAGCGGGAATACCTGTAATGCGTTTTATAGAAACGACCAGTACTCCATTAACTTCTATGCTCCGCAGCCATCTTGCCGCGCGTTCTCCATGGTGTCAGATATAGTATATCATGAGTACGGGCACGGTATTTCTTACAGGTTTTATAGCGCAAATGGGACAGTATTCCGTAACGGCGCTATGGGCGAAGCGAATTCGGATGTTTGGGCCATGTGTATCAACCGCGATGGCGTAGTTGGTGATGGCGCATATCATAATGGCGGAAACATACGGAGCTACCTGGGAACGCCTAAAATGTATCCTAATAACCTCATTGGCCAGGTGCATAACGATGGTGAGATTGTAGCAGGTGCATGGTGGGACGTAGCGGTAAATACGGGTAGTATAGACACTATGGCGAAACTCTTTACACTGACGCAGTTTGACCTCCCAAACGGCCCAGACGGCACCGAAGGGGAAGTGTATCATGATGTATTGATATCCGTACTGATGAATGACGATGACGATGCTAACCTGGGGAATGGCACACCTCATTTTAAAGAGATAGTTTCGGCCTTTGCCCGTCATGGTATTTACCTGCTTAGTGATGCGAACGTTGAACATAAAGAAGTGGCTCACCAGGCCAACAATACTCCTGTAACCATCAACGCCAAGCTGACACTCACTAATCCTGCGTTTTTTGACAAGTTGTACCTTGTTTATCGCGACCGTTATGGTGCGGGGACCTGGGACTCTGTAGTAATGACAAACGTGTCTGGTAATGATTACACCGGCCAGATACCCGGCTTTCCGGGAGGTACGATTGTAGATTACTATTTCAAAGCACAGGATGTTGTGGCCGTTTCTTCATTCGGTTTACCTAGGGGGTATGATCCGGCAATTTCTGTGTCTGAGTTGACCCTGCCCTACCAGTATGGTGTGGGAATAGGATACCGTCGCTACACTATGGACTTTGAGGGTTCTATCGACGGATGGCAGTTGGGTGATGCCGGTGACAACGCAACAGGTGGCGTATGGGTTCATGACGTGCCGGTTGGCAGCAGTGACGGAGGTCTGCAAATACAACCGGGCGCAGACAACACATCCGGCAGCGGCAAATGCCTGGTGACAGGTAATGCGGGGGCTATATCGCCTGCGTCGATCAACGATGTGGACAATGGTAAGACAACTGTACTTACGCCAAATTTCGACCTGCATTTTTATGAGCCGATAGTTGAATATTACCGCTGGTACAGTGCTGACAGGGGCGCTACAGCAAATATGCGCAGCGACTACTGGACGGTAGAGATGCGGCCGCAGAATAGCTTTATATGGAAGAGGGTTGATTATACACGTGAGTCTGACCAAAACTGGAGGCGCAGGATATTCAGGGTGAGCGAGTACTTTACGGGTGTAACGACCATACAATTGCGTTTTGTTGCTGAAGATAAAGTCCTCAATGGTGTTCAGCAGAATGGCCAGAACATAGTGGAAGCAGCCATAGACGATTTCATAATCTATGAAGGCTCTCCGCTGGCCGTGAGAGACAAGGCTATGGTAGAATCAAAGATCTATCCCAATCCTGCCGACAAAGTAATCAACATTGAGGTGCCTGCAGGTAGTGTGGGTAGTATTATCTTGTATGATGTGACCGGCAAGACCATCAGCAAGCTAGAGGTAATGGAAGGCACTTCAAAATATAGCATTAACACTTCTGCAGTAGTAGCCGGTACATACCTGGTGATGGTGCAGACTCAATACGCTGTACAAAACAATAAAGTGGTGATCGGCCACAACTAGTTTAGATACAGGTAAAGAAACATTGTACACCGCCCCCACACGAAGGGGGGCGGTGTTATTTTATGTACACATAGTAACAAAACGCAAATCTCATTTGCCTTTTGGATATAAAATCATATATTCATACATCTAAAAATGAATTTCCGATATACTTATGATTATAGGCGTACTTAAAGAGCAGCAACCCGAAACACGGGTGTCGCTCGTACCCGAGGTGGTGGCTGCATTGGTAAAGATGCATGTACAGGTATTTGTAGAAGGCGGGGCAGGAGATGCCGCATATCATAATGATAAAGCTTATACAGATGCAGGCGCATCCGTAAAAACCCGTGACGCAGTCGCGTCAGAGGCCGATGTACTCTTAACTATTCATGCAGCTAACGTACCGGGCAACATTAAGAAGAACGCTGTTGTGATAGGTGTTTTTCAGCCTTTGTACGATTTTCAGAAGATGCAGGAGTTCGCAGCTAAGGGCTATACTGTGTTTAGTATGGATACCATACCGCGCACTACGCGTGCCCAGGCGATGGATGTATTAAGCTCGCAGGCCAACATTGCCGGCTACAAAGCTGTGTTGCTGGCGGCGATGGAGTACTGCCGGTATTTCCCTATGTTTATGACCGCGGCAGGCAGCATACCACCTGCAAAGGTCTTGATTTTGGGAGCGGGTGTAGCAGGCCTGCAGGCGATAGCCACCGCCAAACGGCTAGGAGCGGTAGTTGAAGTATTTGACGTGCGTCCCGCGGTGAAAGAAGAAGTGATGAGCCTCGGAGCAAAATTTGTTGAGGTAGAAGGAGCGGCAGATGCCTCCAAGGCAGGGGGGTATGCCGTGCAGCAGACAGAGGAATTCCAGGCCAGGCAAAAAGCCAAAATACATGAACACGCAAAGAAATCAGATATAATCATCACTACAGCCCAGATACCCGGCAGGAAAGCGCCTGTTTTGATAACAAAGGCTATGATCGAAGATATGCGTCCGGGTTCAGTAATTGTTGATATCGCCTCCGTGACCGGTGGTAATACCGAACTGACCAAAGACAGGGAAAAAATAGCCCATAACGGAGTGACGATCATTGGCGATTCCAGCTTGCCCTGCACGGCACCGGCCGATGCCAGTAAAGTTTACAGCAAGAACGTCTTTAATTTCCTGAAGTTGGTTATAGATAAAGAAGGCGGATTGAACCTTGATTTTAGCGATGATATAGTAGCCGGAACGTGTATTGCAAAAGACGGCAATATTGTCAACGAAAGAGTGTTGTCCGTAATTAATCCTCAAACTGCAAAAGCATAATACGTATGGAAGCACTGAATGCGCTTTTTACTAATCCTGCAACTTATAGGTTGCTTACCATTGTTATACTGTCCATTTTCCTGGGTATTGAGGTTATCTCCCGGGTACCGTCGGTGTTGCACACGCCACTGATGAGTGGTGCGAATGCCATACACGGGGTGGTTATCATTGGTGCGATAATAGTGATGGGTCAGGCGGAATCTGACGACTACCTGGCGCTGACGCTTGGTTTCCTGGCCGTGATTCTTGGCACACTCAATGTGGTGGGTGGTTTTGTTGTGACCGACAGGATGCTGGAGATGTTTGATAAAAAGAAAAAGAAGAAGAAAGCCTGATTTGACTTACAAGTAATTACACAAACAAATTTCCCACGGGAATATGATGAACATAATTCTTCCTCTCAGCTATTTAATAGGTTCGGTGACATTCATAATCGGCCTCAAGATGCTTTCTCACCCTGACACTGCCCGAAAAGGCAATATGGTAGCAGCAGTAGGTATGACTGTAGCCATCCTGGCTACGATATTCCTGTATCGCGATGGTGCAGGGAATGCCTTAGGCAACTACGGGTGGATTTTTGGCGGATTATTAGTAGGCACCGTGTCCGGCACGATAATGGCCAAAAGGGTTCAGATGACGGCGATGCCTGAGATGGTCAGCCTCTTCAATGGTATGGGTGGTGCGTGCGCCATGCTTATATCTATAGTAGAGTATAATCATATGCAACATAGCGGCGCATCTGCCGGCATGGGTATGATGACAGTTATAGTACTGGGTATGATCATCGGCACTGTGTCGTTTGCAGGTAGTATGATAGCTTGGGGCAAACTGGCTGGAAAAATTAAAGACAGGACAATTCCTGCAGGACAGGCTATTAATTTTCTCATATTCGGTGGCCTTATTGTACTGGCCATCGTGGTGATAGGCGGATTTTCCACTGCACCGGCACTGTTTTATAGCATATTGGCCCTGGCGGCCTTGTATGGCATATTATTCGTAATGCCGATAGGCGGTGCCGACATGCCGGTTGTTATCTCTTTGCTCAATTCTTTCACGGGTGTTGCGGCGGCTTTTGGTGGCTTCCTGTACGACAATCCGGTCATGCTGACGGGTGGTATCTTGGTGGGCTCTGCCGGCACTATTCTTACTATCCTCATGTGCAACGCCATGAACCGCTCGCTGAAGAACGTGCTCATCGGGTCGTTTGGTGGCGGGGCAAATGCTGCATCGGCCGGAGGTAGCACAGACCAGGGCGCGTACAAAGAAATATCGCTCAACGATACCGCTGTGTTGATGGCATATGCCCAAAAGGTAATGGTGATACCGGGTTATGGACTGGCAGTAGCGCAGGCGCAGCATATTTGTCACGAGTTGGAAAAGGTGTTGGCTGAAAAGGATGTGGAGGTAGTATACGGTATACACCCTGTGGCTGGCCGTATGCCGGGGCATATGAACGTACTGCTTGCAGAGGCCGATGTGCCCTACGAGAAGCTGCTTGAAATGGAAGACGCCAACGACCAGATGAGTACTACCAATGTAGTAATTATCATAGGTGCCAACGACGTAGTAAACCCGGCCGCCAAAGATGATCCATCCAGCCCAATATATGGAATGCCGATATTAGAAGTGGAAAAAGCAGAACATGTAATCGTGAACAAAAGAAGTATGAAACCCGGTTATGCCGGTATTGAGAACGACCTGTTTTTTCGCCCTAAAACGTCTATGCTCTTTGGCGATGCCAAGAAGGTATTGCAGGATTTAGTTGCAGAATTGAAGCAAGTATAAGCAAACAGCCCTGCACAATTAAGGGCAGGGCTGTGTAAACAAACGCTAAATACAAACAAACATGCCGGAAGATCATCACAAAAACCGGCAATGTCTTTATAACAGCCTGTCGAGGTTAGCTGCCAAAAGCAGCAAACCTATAATAGCTGAGAACAATAATATTTTCTGTATAGTCTCGTTGGCCAGTACGCCCCTGATGTAAGCTGTCCTTTTCTGGACGCTGTTTTTTATAGAATGGCTCAAGGCCTGTATAAAGCTGATGCGTGTGGTATGTGGCATTGTGTGTTTTTTATTTTTTGCTTTAGTTGTTTTCGTGGTAGCGGGGATAGTCTTTTTTGCTGTTACATATGTTGCAGTATGTACACTAATGCTGAGCAGCCTATAGCACAGGTTACAGCCAGTACTTTGATGTGAATTTCCTTAAAAGTGAACAGTTTGTTCATTGTTGGTGGTTCCATGTCCCCTTTGCGGGTGTTGTATGCGATTGAAGTTGAATAGTTCATCTCTATATGTTTTTTATTATTGAAAAATGTTTTTAGCTCTCTTATATGATAACTGCCAATAAAAGACAGGCCAGGATGCCGGCGAATAATGCAATTTTCTGAGTTGCTTCTTTGCGAATAATGGCATCGGCGGAATTAACTTTCTTAGTAGCAGTTTGCTCGGCGTAGTAGTAGTTTAGTGGTGCTTGCATGATCTTATTTTTTTAATTGTGTGTTGTTTATGTTTTTGTTTGTCTAGTCTTTCGGAAGAGGTTATTTGTTCCTGATTGACAATGCAAATATGCGACGCGCAACAGCCCGTTTCCAAAAATCCGTTATTGGTTAACCCTTGCTTTGTAAATGGTTAACCCTTGCTTTGTAAATGGTTAACAGGCCGGTTTGTTAACCGTTAGCCAACCATTAACAAACGTAGAATGGTGAATGGAACGTCGGCGGCTCTGAGAATGTTGCCTGTAGTGTATGGGCAGCACTGCTGGCGGAGTGCCGGCGTAAACAGAGGAGGTGATAGTATAGGGACAATAATCAGATGGATATCAACCCGCCCCCAGAACGAGGCAGGACACAAAAAAAGCCTTTAGGAATAAAGGCTTTCTTACATATAGAGGATAAGAGAGAAATTGGTTGCCGGTACCGCCTGTCATCTCATTTTCCGTATTCAGGCAGCCGGCAATAAGTTAAGGATGATATTATAGGGCAACAGCTAATACCAGGCATGCCAGTATAGTTATAAACAGAGATATTTTTGTCGTGGCCTCTTTACGGGCGACGGTGGGTATGTTGGCCACCGCTTTTGCCTGTCTGTTTTCTGTAACAACGATTTTAGCTGTAGGCTGTGTTTGTACGAATGAGGAAACGTAAGACATAATCGCTTTTTTTGTGCCTTTACAGGCTGTGTTTTGTGTGTTTTTTATTTTCTGTCAAGGAACGCCTGCTAGCGGTTGACAATACAAATATGCAACACGAATATGCCTGATTCCAAATAAAAACTACCCTTTAACTGTTGATTTAGAAGCAGTTAACTAAGTGTATGGTTAATTGTTAACCAACAGTTTGCATTGTATTGTGCTGGTGGCATTATTATTACACTACAATTCAGTGCAGAAGCTATGTATTATATTTACACGAAATATACGAGATATGAGATTTATGCTATTTATGATGGCGTTGTTGATAACAAGTAATTTGCTGTTTGCACAACAACGTGATAACAAGACCGGTAGAAAGCAGGAAAGTGCTAAATCGGAGCAGCATTTGAAACTCTATCCTATAGAGGCTACCACCTATGTGAATGTGTATGTTGAATTCCAGACGCCTACAGATTTTACTGTTACTATAGTGGGCTCACCACTTAACGATGAAAGGATATGGAAATTAAGGGCTAAGTCTTCCTATCAGCAGAGTATAGATGTAACCCAGCTACCGGCGGGTGTTTATACAATACTACTAAAAGGTGGTGGGATAGAAGAGAAAGCTGAATTCAGAGTCAAAAAATAGAAGAGCAGAACAAATCCTTTGTCATTAACGGGTCACAAATTTGTCATAAATAGTGACGGATTTGAATTAATGACAAATGTTCTTGTTAAATTTATATTGGATAGATTAACAGAAAAGTTTTACAATGACTTTTTTATTATACAATTAAAGCCGTCAGATATGCGAAAAATATTACTCTTATCGGCTCTTTTATTATCAGGCAACATATATGCCGGGGAAAATGATATGGAACCAAATGTCACCGGCGCGCCTACTGTTGGAGGCCTGTTTCCTCACTTTGGATTGGGCCGTCCGAATGCTGTTTTGCCCGGCAACCAGAGGTTGATAGCAAAAGCGTACGCTCGATTTAACAGTGGTAGTTTCATGCCTGTCGATTCCATAACTTATCAATACAGCAACGGAAGGGGTAGTGTGCCAGACCCGGAAAATGTAAATAGTGATGACCACGTTTTATTTGACATAAGTACTACGTATGCATTCAATGGTTTTGCAGCTATATATGAAAACAGCAGGCAAAGGACCCAACATTTTACCGGTAATAAGGTGGATGAGTTAGTCTATAAAAAATGGCATTCAATCAGCTCGTCATGGAAAAATGCAGAACGTTATCTGTATACATATGATTATAATGGAAAGATGCATTCATCTGTATTGCAGCAGTGGTATGGCACGTTGTGGACCAACGGTATTAATTCTGTATTGAACTACGATCAGAACAACAATGTAGTCCAAATGAATTCCAGCACCTATACTATTGACTTTATGTACGACCAGGATAATAACCTGGTAATGATTGAAGATAAAATATGGACACAAGGTGCAGGATGGAGTAAGAATGAACGTAAGAATTACGAGTATGATGGTGATGACGTTTCTGAATATATATTGAAAAAATGGGTAAACGGAAGTTGGCAAAATTCAGGCAAATGGGAGTATTCTTATGATGCAAAGGCTAATGTCATACTTTCTACAGAATATACGTGGAACTTAGGTTGGCAAAAAGCAAAGCAGGAAGCATTTGTTTACGACGCTAACGATAATATGCTGGAGAAGATAGAAAAGAAATGGAATTCAACCGCTGGCGCTTTTGACAACAGTAAGAAAGAGGTCAGGACGTATAATTCTAATGATCTTCCTGTTTCTGTAACAAGCTTTACTGCTGATGGAGCGGGTTGGATACATGCTGATGGCGATATCGTAGTACGTTATTATTACGAACAGTACTTCCCGGCAAGTATTAACAGGCTAACCGCTGGCCTTGACATGGCTATTTATCCATTGCCTGCAACCGACAATATGAATATATCATTCAAGCTGGACCAAGCAGAGGACTTCTCAGTTGTATTAACAGATATGGCCGGAAAGACTCTCTACACAGAACATGTCCAATCCGGAATGGCGTATAACAGCAGGATACCTGTCCATAACCTGCCTGCAGGCACATATATCTTACACGTTGACGGTGGAAATGTTAATATGACTAAGAAAGTTTCGGTGATGCATTGATACATTGCTCAAAAAGGTACTGTCATACATAAATGATTATTGAAGCCATGTGTATTTCACATGGCTTTTGTTATTTTAGCATATATGAAGCATGCGCTGGTATGGATGTTATTGTCGTTCAGTGTTTCCGTATACGGGCAGACAGAAGACGAATTTCTGCCTGAAGTGCGTGTACTTGTTATGGATAGCACCGAAAAGGCTGCCATCGGCTTCTGCAAAGAGGTAGCATCGGCAGCGCCGGGTTATAAATATGCTTTTGCAGATAAGGAAAATGTAATGCTCTCAAGATATTTTTATGATAACAATGCCTACGAAACGCTGAAATTTGAATTTCAGTTTACGATTAACGAGGTAATGCAGGCAGACAGCACTATGAAAAAAAATCGCGTGGTACAGCTTATGCGGATTTCTGCGGAGTTGACAGCAATGACCGGCATTTATAACTATATCTTTAATACTACCTATACAGCTGATAATCTTATGGCAATAAGCGTTTACGACAAAGCTGTCAGCTATAATGGCACCACCTATACCAGCACTATTGTGGCCGACGATATGAAAGCCGGCTATTGGGTGCTTAGTTTCTTTAAGCAATAATAGATTTTACTTATTTACAGGCGCAATTTTCGGATATTCTTACAAAAAATGGGTGTTTTTCCCCTGTCGGGGTATGCATATATAGTTTACTTTTGCAGTTCCCTGACACCTTAAAGATGTTTGTTTGTTTTGTTTGAAAGGGGAATGGCTTATTTAGGCAGTTCCCCGTTTTTTTTTCGGGTTACTCGTATTTATTTTGTTGTTTCCTGCTCTGCAGGTTCCCTTTCATTTTGCTCCTCCCTGTCTTCAATATGTTCAGGCATTATGGGCACCATTATGTTGTCCAGTTTTGGTATGGCCATTTTGGTTAATAGCAGGGTGTTGTCGTTCAGCTGATAGGTCGCGATATTGTTCATATCGTGTGCTGAAGGAATTATGGCACTATAGAGCAGCGGTTTTACAGCCAGGGTGCCGGTAAACTCATAAGGAGCAGGTGTTTGCGGGAAACGATATAACATTATGCATTCAGGTTGGGTCGTATCATTTTTTACGCCCAACGGCTTAAAACATAGGTTGGCCTCTCCGCCTTTTTCATACTTTCGGTATGCCATTATAGGCATGCCGGGTGCATTCACCAGATGGCTGTAAGGCAACAAGGAAGCGTTGTTAAGCCACATGCCCAGGTCGATAGTATTAGTGGACGGTGAAATATTATTAATCACTAACTGGCTACCTTCGTAGGAGGTAGAGACAGCGCCCTTGTACTTTTGTTCCATGCTGAATTTTAGAGATACGAAATCGCCGAAAGTGATAGTAGCAGTGTTGTCTTTGTTTTGCCGGCTGATAAGCTGGCCCACGATCACGAAGCTTTGGATTTCATGCGCCATGAAGCCGCCGGTAAATATAATGGTCGAGTTATTGTCTGACAGTTTAGCTCCTACAGTGTTTTTAAGGTCTTCTATTACCTGGCTATACGGCACTGTTGTTAGTCGTTCGATATTTCCATCAGGTGTGACTAAGGCAAAAAATACACCAACGGGATTTGCGCTATATATCCCGTCGGTGAA
>DATCSV010000208.1:0-4417 GCA_036568285.1 Flavipsychrobacter sp.
AGGATGAGTGTGATTGGAAAAAAGATGAATACAATATAAAGGCTAAACCAACTCATGTTTTCAATATTGTCAATAAATAAGAATGTTGATAGTACGAGTATTACACCTAATTTCCTCAAAACAGCTTTGTTATAAATTCTCATAAACAATCGCGGCACCCTGCCCTACACCTATACACATAGTTGCCAATCCGTATTTGCCGCCGCGTTTTTTCAGTTCGTACAATAATGTGGTGGATATACGTGCGCCGCTGCAGCCCAACGGGTGCCCCAATGCTATTGCACCACCGTTTACATTCACTTTGTTGTCATCCAGTCCCAGTTCCTGCATGCAGGGTATGCCTTGTGCGGCAAATGCCTCGTTCAGTTCCACCAGGTCCAGGTCAGCAGCGGTAATACCCGCACGTTTCAACGCTTTTTGTGATGCAGGTATCGGGCCAAGACCCATGACTGCGGGGTCAACCCCTGCAATGCCCATGCTCACAATTCTTGCCATTGGCTTCAGGTTATATTTTTTTACAGCATCTTCTGATGCCAGTATCATAGCCGCAGCTCCGTCATTCACACCGCTGGAGTTGCCTGCTGTTACCGTACCGTCTTTTTTAAATGCAGGCTTCAAAGCACTCAGCGCTTCCATAGATGTTTCGCGGGGGTGTTCGTCGGTATCAAACACTATTGTTTTGCCTTTGCCCAGGTCTACCGTATACGGTGTTATTTCCTCTGCAAACCTGTTAGCAGCTTTGGCGGCAAAATATCGCTCCTGGCTCTGCAGGGCAAACTTGTCTTGTGCTTCGCGGCTGACGTTGTAACGCTCAGCTACATTCTCTGCTGTTTCGCCCATGCTGTACGGGTGATACATAGCGCTCAGCTTTTTATTAATGAAGCGCCAGCCTATGGTGGTGTCGTGTATATCATGAGTACGGCTGAACGCTCTGTCTGACTTCGCCATTACAAAGGGCGCGCGTGTCATGCTTTCCACACCGCCTGCAATATATATATCGCCATCGCCGCACATGATAGCGCGCGATGCGTCCATGATTGCTTGTAAGCCCGATGCGCAAAGCCTGTTCACCGTATTACCACCCACTGTTACCGGCAGCCCTGCCAGCAGCGCTGCCATGCGCGCTACGTTGCGGTTGTCTTCGCCTGCCTGGTTGGCGGCACCTGCTATTACATCTTCTATTTCGTTCACGTCAATAGAAGGGTTGCGCTCTACCAGTGTTTTGATTACATGCGCCAGCAAATCATCGGGACGAACTGTGCTTAGTGTACCGCCAAATTTCCCTATGGCCGTCCTGGTTGCGTCTATAATATATACTTGCTTCATAATTGCCTGTTGTTTTTGTTTTTCTGAGGTGAGAATACATTGAGCTGAACATATTTAAGTGCTCTTCGCCTTTCCACCTCTTCTTTTCAATGATTTAGCGCCTGCTCTATATCTGCTATTATGTCATCGCAGTTTTCCAGCCCCACACTCATGCGTATCAATCCATCGGTAATGCCGAATTTAATACGGTCTTCCGGCTTCACGCCAACATGGGTAGTAGAGGCCGGGTGGGATATCAGCGTATCGCACGTGCCGAGGGATACTGCGCTCGTACACAGTTGCAGTTGATTAATAAATGTCATCCCCGCTTCGTAGCCACCTTTCAGTTCAAAGCTCATCAGGGCACCGGGATGTTTCATTTGCGCTTGTGCTATATGGTAATCGGGATGTGAATCGAGCCCCAGATAATTAACATGTGCCACCATCGGATGCTCACTAAGGAAACCGGCTACACGGTGTGCGTTGCTACAATGACGCTCCATGCGCAAAGGAAAGGTGCGTAGCCCGTTGGTCAGCAGGAAAGCTTCAAATGCATTACTGTTAGCACCCAGCAGCCTGTGCTTTTTGGTCACGATGGTATTCATTTTCTCCAGGTCGCGGCCTACCAGTATACCCCCTACGGCAGTACCATGCCCGTTCAGGAATTTGGTCGTGCTGTGCATTACATAATCCACATCATACTTAAAAGGCTGTTGCAGGTATGGAGTTGCAAAGGTATTGTCAGCGCATACTGTCAACCCGTACGATTTACCGAGCGTACTTAGTGTAGCTATATCAATACATTGCAGGGTAGGGTTGGCCGGAGTTTCGATAAACATCAGGCTGATGGCATCGTCCGATTTTATAGCTTGTTCTACCGCTTCTGCATTATGAAAATCTACTATTACAGCTTCAATACCCAGGTCAGGCAGCACCTTGTCTATCAATTCCTGCGTGCCGCCATATAATGAGTGGTGTGTGATGATCTTTTCACCCGATTTTACGTTGCTCAGCAGCATGGTGGTTATAGCTGCCATACCCGAGGCGTGTAATATAGCCTTTAGCTGTAATGGACTGCCCTGGCTGTCTTTCAGTTTGTAGGCTTCCATCATGGCTATTTTCTCTTCGGCTTCGTTGATAGTAGGGTTGCCGAAACGGCCGTATACATAGCCCTTTTCTTTACCCAGGAATATGTCTACCCCTTGCTCCGCACTGTCAAAAGTATAGGTGCTGCTGGCGTATATAGGCGTGAGGTGTGCGCGGTTGCTCTCTGCCTTGTGTCCGCCATGTATGCAAATGGTCTCAAAACCCTTATCATGCAATTCCTTCATTGGGGTATGTATTTGTGTGCGCAAAGGTACAGCTAATCCATAAAAAAGCAGCCCCGCATATGCAGGGCTGCCGTTGTGTATAGTGATTTATATTACTTTTTGCGCGTAAATGTGATTTCCATGGACTTGTATTCGTTACCCTCCATTACATTGTACATTTCCATCTTGTAGCTGTCATCGCCATTAAAGGTCATCACTTCCCTGAACGGTGTAGCCTTGCCTGCCATAGGGTCTGTAACGGTACCTTTAAACTCTACACTCTTTGTAGCCGCATTCCAGGTGCCCTCACTGTACATAATGCCGGTGCTCATATTGTCTATCCAGGTATTGGTAAATATTTTCCTGGTATTATCATATCCTGTCATTGACTCTCCGCTGAAGGGCATGCCACCGAAATCACCACTGTATGTAGACTTCTGGTAACGGTCTCCCATGTACATGTCAGTCACTACTTCAGCCGTGCTTTCCATAGGTGGCTGACCGGGTGCCATCCACATCTTAGTAGCGGCTGTCCACCGGCCATTATATTTAGCCAGCATTTTGTGCATATCACCCGGTGTGGCGTATTCCATCCACTTTTGCATATCGGCCTCGCTTTGTGCAAATGTGGTCAAAGCAAAAATTGCCATGAGGGCAGTTAGAATTGTCTTTTTCATGAGTATAAATTTTTACGCAATTTACGCATTACATAAGTGAAAACAATCAACTATATTGCCCTTTAATAGTTGTTAGGTTTATTATTGAGGATATGAAAGAATTATTGCAGCAACTGGCCAGGTATAATATATGGGCCAATAAGCAGTTTGCAGATATATTGCTTAAAGCAGACGATGAAATTTTAGACAGAGAGATCACCAGCAGTTTCCCGTCTATACGAACGACTGTCTACCACATGTGGAGTGCGGAAGACATATGGCTGCAACGCCTGCAACTGGTGGAACAACCCGTGTGGGCACAATCAGTATTCAACGGCAATTTTGATGAAGCAGTAAGGAAGTGGCAAGAGGCATCCAACGAACTGCTTGCATTTGTTGAGCGACAGTATAATGATGAGGCATTCAGGCATGTATTGCAGTATTACAACCTGAAAAAGGTATCATTTAAAGTGCCTGTTTACGCAGTATTGACACAGGTCTTCAATCATGCCACCTACCACAGGGGGCAGTTGGTTACAATGATGCGCCAGGCGGGTATCAAAAAAATACCCGGTACTGACTTTCATTTATTTGCAACAAAGTAGTGAAATTAGTTCCCTGCTTTGTTTTTTGCCTTGGTATTAGGCTTTACGCCTCTTTTGTTATTGGCGCTTTTGTATTTTTCCTCTTTGTTTTCGCGGCTGTCCATGTCATCGCGAATATCGGGCCTTGTCACTTTTACTTTTCCGCCCGTGTTCACTTGTTTCTTTCCTGAGTTCATAAAAATAAATTTTACTGTAAGTTACAACACTCACAGAGCCTTGCAAATGACTTTTACCCATGATTATTAACTGCATCATGAATACAAATAACTGTTATAAATTTACCTGATATTAGAATAGTGCTATGGCAACTAAAAAGACATGGTCGGAGAAAATGAGGCCGGACCTGGAGCATGAAGTGAAGACCAACGACAAAGATTTTGCGGATATACCGGCAGGACATAGTTTCCTGATAGCTACGCCCGCTATAGTAAACGAGTACGTGCGCAGTATACCGGAGGGCACACACGTGCCGTTGAAGCAGATGAGGGAGGACCTGGCCGCAGAATACCACGCCGAGTACACATGCCCCGTCACGGCGGGG
>DATCSV010000209.1:0-3730 GCA_036568285.1 Flavipsychrobacter sp.
TGTGATGGGTGCGGAAGATACGGGCATCAGCAAAGACGTATTGAAGCGCGCCGACCAGTTGATACACATCCCCATGGCCCCCGGTTTCGACTCGCTGAATGTATCGGTAGCCACTGGCATGGTGCTGTACGAGGCGCTGAGGCAAAGAATCCAATAGTTTTCATTATTTTGGATGAATGAAAAAAGCATGGTGGGAATATCTTAATACGCCGGCATACATGTTAGTGTTTGGCGGTGTCTTGTTGCTGAAAAAGAACTTTACAGCCGGTGTTATCTGTATGGTTCTTGGCATCTTAACTACCGGAACGTACTTTTTTATGAAGATGAAGAATTCGTAGTTGTCCCCATTGTTTACCCACCCGCATAAGAATCTTTTTGCTTTTTAAAGATTACCGTTACTTTTGCCCCTGCTAAGGTTTCCGCATTTTGCGGAATGAAAAGGGAACCGGGTGTAAATCCCGGACATTACCCGATGCTGTAAGCTTCATTTAAAATCTTTTGTATCCTCAGCCACTGCCCCGCCACGGCGGGGTGGGAAGGCCGCAAAAGACGAAGTAAGTCAGAAGACCTGCCTTGGTAATTATTTACTTATCGCTGCTTTCGGGATTAAAGGCACAGGTAAGATCAAGGCAACCTCACTGTCTTTTTCTGTATCTGGAATTTTTTTCACTGGCTGCGTAATTGTTTAACTTTTTAAAGCAACATTATGCGCAAGATTTCAACACTCGCAATCGCACTGGCTTTCGGTGCAACAGCCTCAACGGCCCAGACAGTCGCTACCTTCGACACACTTTCGCTCACAGGTACCGACACTTTTTACGTCAACTATTCAGACCCCGGCAATGATGTGGGCTTTGACGATGGACTGGCACATTTTGAATGTGTGTACGATACTTCCTGGGGTGGTAGCTGGGTGAGTGGTTTTGCCTATACCAACCAGACCGATGTAAGCGATAGCAGCTACAATAACCTCTTTACGGCGCTGCCCGCCAAGGGGTATAATAATTCTGCTAATTACGTTTCTGTGTCTGCATACTCCCCGGTGATGATACGCCTGAAAGGTAAAGCCATAGGGCAGCCGGTAAAGGGTTTTTATGCTACCAACCTGGTATATGCTTATAAGGAAATGACATCACAGGGCTTCAGCAAGAAGTTTGGCGGTGTGCCCAATACAGAGCCCGACTGGTTTAAAATAACTATCAAGGGCTACCTGAACGGCAGCATGAAAACTGACAGTGTAGACTTTTACCTGGCAGACTTCAGGAGCCCCGACAGTACCAAAGATTATATAGTGCATAGCTGGGAGTGGGTAGACCTGCTGCCCTTAGGCAGGGTAGATAGCCTGGAACTGTCTTTAAGCTCAACAGATACTGCGGGCGGATTCGGCATGAACAATCCCGCTTATTTCGCAATGGACAACTTTGAAACCTACGAAACATCTGGTATTGCTAATAGAACTATTGCTTATGCGGCTAAGGTATATCCCAACCCCGCTACCGATGTGTTGGTGGTAGAGCTAAACGACAAGGCTATAGAATATGTATTGGTAAGCGATGCAGCAGGCAGGCTGGTGGCCCGCGTGCCAGCTGAAGATAAACTAACTTTGAACCTGTCGGGGTATGCGCCGGGTGTCTATATACTCACTATGCAGGGTGCTGATGGTGTTGCCACAGCCCGCTTTGTAAAACAATAATTATGAGGTTCTTTGTTCTGTTATATATAATCTGTTGCTCACTGCCTGCGGTTGCCCAATATGCACCGCAGGCGGGTGTAGCCGGCAGTACAGCCATTAGCAAAGCCGATAATAACATAGTAGGATGGGCAGCCACCTGCACAGTAGAGCGCGGCTGGCTGGATATAGCCGACAAGCAGCAGGGCCGGGCATCGCTGGGTGAGGCCGGTAATGCCATCGGCAAGGCTGATAATTCTATTGTAAGCCTGGGCGATAGCGGCGTAGCAATACTTACCTTCCCCGCGCCATTGTACAATGGCCCCGGTGCTGACTTCGCTGTCTTTGAGAATGGTTTCGTCAACCCGAATAACCCGGAAGAAGCCTTCCTGGAACTGGCTTTTGTTGAGGTAAGCTCCGACGGTGTGAACTATACCCGCTTCCCTGCTTCTTCATTGACCGATACCCCCCAGGTGCCTGTAGCGGGTGTATATATGAACGCCCGTAAGGTGCACAACCTGGCAGGCAAGTATATTTCAAATTATGGTACCCCCTTCGACCTGGATGAACTGAAGAACGTACCAGGGTTGGATGTGAACAATATCACCCACGTGAGGCTGGTGGATGTGGTGGGCTCAATGGGAGCACATGCAAGTATGGATAAGGATGGTAATCCCATCAACGACCCTTATCCCTCGGCCATCCCCTCCTGCGGGTTCGATTTGGATGGTGTAGCGGCATTGCATATGGTAGGCAGGTGGCCGTCAGGTGTTGATAATGCTGTAGAGGCTAATACTATCCGCTTATATCCTAATCCTGCGCAGAACAGTATACAGGTTTCGGTTGTTGGTATTACTGCAGGCAAGCTGACGATTAAAGATGTTACCGGCAGAAGTATACTATATAAAGATGCTACAGAATATACGCAGGTTGATATCAGTCATCTTTCTGCCGGGATTTATTACCTTATTTTGAACGATGGAAACGGTAAAGAATGGATAGAGCGGTTCAGCAAATATTAAGATATAGTGTTGTAGCCTGTTTGCTATTAACAGCAGCCTGCAACAAAGACAGGAACACTACCTCCGGCCGTCCTTCCAACCCCGGACAGGCGCCGCCTGTTACCCCTGTGGGTGAGCGTAATGTGTATATAGCCTGTGAGGGTAGTTTTGGTAATGGCAATGCGTCATTGTATATGCAGAACCTGGCATCTTTTACCCTGTACGAAAATGTGTACCTGAATGTGAACGATAAGTTGATAGGCGATGTGTTTCAGAGTATGCAGCGTATAGACGACAGATTGTTTCTCTGCGTGAATAACTCGGACAAGATATTGGTTGTAGATGCTAAGACGCGGAACTACGAGGGTACTATCAACATCCCGAAGCCGCGCTACATACTGCCCATCCATTCTGAGAAAGCGTACGTAAGCACCCTGTACAGTAACAAGGTGTATATTATTAACCCCCGCACCTTGCAGATACTCAGCACAATAGACCTGCCTGCAAAGAATCCTGAAGGCATGCTGTTGCATGGCAGCCGGGTGTACATCTGCCCCTGGGACACAGCTTGTAACAAAGTGTATGTAGCCGATATCATTTCTGATGGTATTATTGATAGCTTCACCGTAGCGGGTTATGCACCGCAGCATGCTATGGTCGATAAGGATGGGGTGATATGGGTATTGTCGGGCAATGCAGAACGAAAGAAATGGGCTGCACTTACTTTACTGGCTCCGGGTACGGGCGATATAATTCAGTCATACCATTTTAAAGAGTACCAGGATGTGATCAAGCCTATCTTCAATAAAGCGGGTGATATGCTATACTTTATCGGGGTGGATTACAAGGGGCTGACAGGTTATAACGGCATATTCAGGATGGGCGCAAATGACATCAAGCTGCCCGCAACACCATTCATACCCGCACAAAAGTTTCAATACTTCTGGGGGTTGGGTATCGACCCGCTAACGGATGATATATATGTAGGCGATCCCAAAGGTTTTATACAGAAAGGGGAAGTGTCAGTATATAGAAGCAATGGGGAGCAGAAGCGTACTTT
>DATCSV010000210.1:0-6001 GCA_036568285.1 Flavipsychrobacter sp.
CCTTTTAACTACAGCAGTGAACTGATAAAAGTGCCCAGCCTGGACGGGACCGGCAAAATGAGCAAAAGCGAAAATGAAAACGCTACCCTGTACCTGGCGGATGAAGATGACGTCATCCGTAAAAAAGTGATGAAGGCCAAAACGGACTCAGGGCCTACGGAGCCCAACAGCGAAATGCCGGAGTATATCCAAAACCTGTTCCTGCTGATGAGCCTTGTGTCGTCTCATGAGGTTGTGGATACGTATAAAAAGTCTTTCAATGAATGCACCATCCGCTATGGTGATATGAAAAAGCAACTGGCAGAGGATATGGTGCAGTTCATTGCCCCCATCAGGGAAAGGACCAAAGAACTGCAGGCAGATGAAGATAAAATAAGAAAAATACTGAAGCAGGGTGCGGAAAAAGCCCGTGCCAGCGCATCAGCTACCATAGCAGAAGCACGCAAGCTGATCGGTATTAATTATTACTAATCTGCCGGGATAATGGCCGGGAGCTATTTGAAATAGAATAAAAATTGTATTTTAAACTTTTGCGTTGACTGCATTCAGCCCGGCGTGTAAAAAACTATCCGAATACATAAGGAGGAATTATGGCAAAGAAAAAGGTACTGAAACATATAGCTGTGGCCGGCAACATCGGCGCAGGCAAGACAACGCTTACCTCTATACTTGCCAAGCATTATAAATGGACACCCCATTTTGAGGATATAGACCAAAACCCCTACCTGGTAGATTTTTACGAGGATATGCACCGTTGGTCGTTCAACCTGCAGGTATACTTCCTGAATACCCGCCTCAAAAGCCTGGAAGCCATCAGGGGCGGTAAGGACATAGTGATACAAGACCGCACCATCTACGAAGACGCTTACATCTTCGCCCCCAACCTGTACGATATGGGGCTGATGAATAAAAGGGATTTTGAGAATTACACATCGCTGTTCCATACACTTATAAAACTGGTGGAGCCGCCCGACCTGCTGATATACCTGAAAGCATCGATACCCAAACTGGTAGACCAGATACAAAAACGCGGACGTGAATACGAGGAGAACATCAGGCTGGACTACCTGAAGCGGCTGAACGAGAATTACAATAAGTGGATAGACAAATACGAAGACGGGCAACTACTCGTTATTGATATTGAAAATCTTGACTTTACCGAGAATGATGAAGACCTGGCTGAAGTGTTGCGCAGAGTGGATGCCCAGATAAACGGGTTATTTTAAAAGCCGGGCGACCCTGTAACTTTTTGCCCCCCTATACGATACAGCAAATATAAAGCCACCACTGCATGAATAAACTCCTGTACTTACTACTACAGATATCCGCCCTGCTGGTATCATCTACCACCTTTTCGGCCACGCTAAAGGGTAAGGTAACCGACAACAAAGGCGAAGCACTACCCTATGCCACTGTATATGTAAAAGGCACTACGATAGGCACAGCCGCCAACGCCAATGCTGAATACACCTTGCAATTGCAACCCGGTACTTACGATATTCTTTGCCAGTATATGGGCTTCAGGCAGGCCTCTCATAAAGTAACGGTAAAAGGCAATGAAGTAGTTACGCACAACTTCAGCCTGCAGGAGCAGAACCTGGAGATGAAAGATGTAGTGATAAAAGCCAACGCGGAAGACCCTGCCTATGCCATTATCAGGAAAGCAATAAAGAAACGCAAGTACCACCTGAAGCAGGTGCAGGAATTCCAGTCGTCAATATACATGAAGACCGTAGGCAGGAACAGCTCAATGCCTAACAGTATATTAGGCATGAAAGTAAATGGTGAAGATATAGCCGGAAGTGGCGGCGGTGGTGCTGATTCTACCAAGCTGGGTGTACTGTACCTGAGCGAGCAGGAAGCCGACTACTATACTGATGGCAAGAAGGAGCGGACCGTTGTACGCTCTGTACGCGAAAGCGGCAGCAAAAACGGCCTGGGCCTCCCACAGGTACCACCCGTAGTGTCGTTTTACCAGAACAATGTCAACCCACTGTGGGGTATCAGCGAGCGAGGCTTTATATCACCTATCAGCGAGGGCGCGCTTAACTATTACAGGTATAAATACCTGGGCGAGTTCAGAGAAGAGGGGCATACCATCAACAAGATACAAGTGATGCCCAAAAGGGATTATGAGCCATTGTTTGCCGGAACTATTTATATCATTGACGATGAGTGGGCGATACACAGCCTGGACATGAGCCTCACAAAGAAATCAGGTATGGAAATGCTGGACACACTGGTGGTGCGGCAAACCTATATACCGATGAAAAAAGACACCTGGATCATCAAAAACCAGGTGCAATACTTTACACTTAAGCTCTTTGGACTAGGCCTGTCGGGCAATATACTTGTGGTGTACGACAACCAAAAAATCAATGAGCCGCTACCGGATAGCCTGTTTGACAGCAGAGTTATCAGTTCTTATTTGCCGGACGCCAACGACAGGGACACAGGCTACTGGCAAGCAGCACGTGTAGTTCCGCTGGAAGAAGACGAAGCCGAGGACTACCATAAGAAAGATAGTGCACGCGCTATGCATACATCTCCTGAATACAGGGATTCGATGAGACGTGTACGTAACAAGTTCAGCATCGGCGATTTTGTGATGGGTGGCTTCTACCATGCCACTAAAGACTATAAGAGCACTTACAAGTCTAACGCAATACTGTGGGGGATGATTACTTACAATACAGTAGAAGGGTTGGTTGTAAATCCAAAAATCAGTTCTACACACAGGGTGGATTCTGCCCGGTATATATACAATGTAGCGGCGGTGCGGTACGGCTTTGGTAATACCCACCTGAATGCATATGACAGGCTGAGCTTTAAAAAATACGATCGTAAATGGCTAACCCGCAACTGGGAGGTGGGTATTGAAGGAGGTAAGTATATCTACCAATTTAATGACAACAGCACCGTAAGGCCCAGCTACAATATGGTAACGGTACTGGTATACGGCAAGAACCTAATGAAGCTGTACGAACGGTACACGGCAGCAGCCTTCTTCAACAGGAACTTTGGCAATGGACTAACCCTGACGGTGAAAGGCGGTTTCCAGCGCAGGCTACCGGTGGGCAATACTACTTTCTATACCTGGGCCAATAACGACCCTGAAAAGTGGACGGATAATACACCCACACCACTGACAGGTATGCTGTGGGAAGAACATAATGCCGTGTTGTTTAAAGCCGGTATATCCTACCAGCCCGGTTACAAGTTTATACAATATCCTAAGTTCAAATCACCCGTCAGCAGTATATGGCCGCTCTTTACACTCATGTACGAGAAAGGCATACCCGGTATACTAAACAGCAAAACGGATTTTGACAAATGGCGTTTCCAGGTGGAGGATTATGTAAACATGAAACTGTTCGGCAGCTTTGAATATAACCTGGCCACGGGCGGTTTCCTGAACAACAAGTATGTGAGCCTGCCCGATATGATGCACATTGCGGACAACGAGATAGTAGTTGCCGCGCCCTACCTGGCAGGTTTCCAAATGGCACCTTACTATATGTTCAGCAATACCGCCGACCTGTATGGAGAAGCGCATGTAGAATATAACCTGAACGGGTTGTTGACGAATAAGATACCGTTACTGAAACGAGCCAGGTGGAACTTCGTGCTGGGCAATAACACCCTGTACATAGACCCGAATAATTATTACACGGAGGTATTTGCCGGCATCGACAACCTGGGCTACAGTATATTCAGGTTTCTGCGCGTAGATGTAGTGCGAGGTTGGGACCATAACAGGAAAACTTACACGGGCATCCGCATAGGCATAGATGCCAATGCAATGGGTGGCAGTGTCAGCATACAGGAAGACAAAGAAAACTTTACCTGGTAAAAAAATCACGCATACTATACACATAGAACGAACGCCCCTGTACAGGGGCGTTCGTTTCTTTTTATAACAGAGCAATTATCTTTTTTAGAACTTCACACCGGCAGTCAATGCTATATTGTTGAAGCTGTTTTTGATAGTAGCAGTCGGTACGTTTATCAAACCTATGCCCGTCCATTCAGGGTAAACCACTGCGTATGGTTGCTCGGTAGTAGTAGCGCTGGTATGGCTGTAACCCAGGTCGAAGAACACGTTATCGAACCGGAATCCAACGCCTGCAGAATAACTCAGCCTATCGGAGCCCATAGCGGTATTCTTGTAGGGGTTACCATAGTAACCAAAGCCTGCACGCAGCATCACCATATCGAACCTTACCTCTCCACCCAGGCGAAGATTGGAAGCTCCCTTGTACATGTTTTTGATACCGGTGTTTACTTCACGCTCATAGTAGCTGTCCAGTTCATCAAAGCTGAACCGTGCCGATGAATAGTCTACGAATTCATAATCCACGCTGATAAAGCCTCTCTTACCAATTATGGTAGCAGCACTTATTACTGCACGCCATGGAGTAATTAAAGAATACTGGTATTCGTTGGCAGGTGCGTCCACACGAGTCACCGGGTTAGGGTCATCGCCCAGGTAGGCTTTAAAACCTTCTGTATGGGTAACCAACGACCTGGTGAACCCATCGTTCAGGCCAAAAAAAGTAGGGGTATGCAATGCTGCACCTGCGCGGAATTTGCTGGTGAAATTGTAGATAAAGCCCAGCTTCAGGTTAATACCTGCACCTGTGGTCTTCAACGATTCCTTGTATTCAAAATAATTAAAGTCGTTGTCGGGATCGCCTGAAGCATCTTCCTCTCGCAAGGTAACGTCTCTTACATACCTGAGAGAAGCAATACCTATTGTTGCACCCAGCATCAGCTTCTCTTCGTAGTTTCCGCCAAAGGAAATATTTACATCCGTAATGCCACCACGCTGCTGTACACTACGCATCTGGTTGAGGCCGGTTTCAAAATTCGGCGTTTTATAATAACCGATGGCAGTATCGTACCCCAGGAGATAAGAACCATAACCCAACCCAGCGAATGTCGCCATATTCTCATAATCGTTAGGATAGGCTATTGCATCTGCCAGGAAAACCTCGCTGGCAGAGGAGGTATTATTATAGCCACCGTATACATAATTGCTGGTAAAGTCAGCTGAACGGCTGATGCCGATACCAAAGGATGCGGATTTCCACTTACTGCGCTCGTAACGCCTGCCGGTAGCAGCACTGGTAAATACCACGCCCAGGTTGTTGAAGTTGAAACGCGTGGCATTATCATCCATAGCCGCACCTGTATAAGTGCTGTTGGAACTACTGAGCTTGAGCGAGGGGGTGACGGTAAATTCTGAATTCCTGTACACACCGATACCAGCGGGGTTTACACTAAGCGATGAAAAGTCTCCACCTATGGCGCCCAGTGCACCGCCAAAACCTATGGAACGTGCCGTACCCTGTGGACTCAGCAGGGAATAGCGTAGCGCGTCAGACTCGTCCTGGGCCGTTGCCGTCCATATACACGCTGTTGCCGCTATGAATATTGAAGTGAAAAATAAAACAGGCCTTATCATAATCATAATTTTATTTACAACAATCATCCCGCCACCATGTTCGGAATATTATAACAAATATCTAAAACGATTTGCTACTCCTATGTTAAAAAAATAGGGTACAAATGCAAAAGCGGGTTGTATTTATTACAACCCGCTTTATAAAAAGTTTACACCACTGTCTGCCTATCTGCGTCCACCAGAACGGCTACCCCCGCTAAATCCACCACCACGGGAAGGCGAAGAACTGCGTGAAGGTGAACTGTTATATGAAGGCTGTGACCTTTGGTATGTAGGTTGTGACCTTTGTACAGGTTCCGACCTCTGATATGAAGGTTGTGACCTTTGTGCAGGCTCTGCCCTTTGATACGATGGCTCCGACCTTTGGTAGGACCTTGAAGGCGCGCGCTGTGGTTCTGATTCATAAGAGCGGGCAGGCCTCTCTGTAGCACCACTATTATAACGGCTGTTGTACCGGCTATTGTTTCTCGCAGGTTCTGCCCTGCCACTGCGCTCATTTGTGGCAGCTCCACGCTCGTTCGCACCGGGCGAAGA
>DATCSV010000211.1:0-2712 GCA_036568285.1 Flavipsychrobacter sp.
GTCCCCGGCCATGCACTTCATTGTATAAAGACTGTTGTGCTTTTGATGAAAGGCTTATTGATATGAATATCAAAGTGAATAGTGTATTTTTCATGAGTTTCAAACATTGTCTGTAAAGATGTAAAAATAATAACTTATAATGTTGTTAAATTGTCATCTAAAAAGAAACGTCTATGTTTTTTAAGTGTTAGAGGCCGAGCCCCCTATTTTGCATTGTGCACAAAGGGGGTATTTTTCTCTTCGATATTTGATCTTTCCTGACTTCTTTATCTCAGTGTATTAAAAATACAGGAGTAAAAAAGCAAGGATAACATTTTTCAAGAAAAATTTGGAAGAAATAAAAAAAATAGCTTACTTTGTTGTGAAATTGCTATTAAAGGAGACGTCCTTAATTTCTTCCAAAAATACGTTACAGGTAACAAGCCACCTTCAAGCGCAAAGTTTTACAAAATAAACTTTTGAACCATGGCAGACGTTACCGAAGTCATACACAGTATTACCTACGATATAAATAATGAAGCATTAGAGAATGCTACCAGGGCTATACAACAGCAGATAACGGAGCTGGATAAACTGAATAAAGTTTTGAATAGCTATGAAAAGCAGTTGGCTGGGGTGTCCGCCAACGAATCAAAACAACTGGATGCGCTAACTCGTAAAATAGATGCGTTAAACAAAGAAATTTTGAAAAAATCCGCTGAAACGGAAGGTGCTCTAAAACAAATT
The DNA here is from genome assembly GCA_036568285.1 of Flavipsychrobacter sp. Taxonomy (GTDB): domain Bacteria; phylum Bacteroidota; class Bacteroidia; order Chitinophagales; family Chitinophagaceae; genus UBA5543. The sequence goes on from DATCSV010000211.1 coordinate 727, forward strand.
TTTAATGGAGTGCTGAAGGGACTGGATATAGAAGATAACCTGAAAGACGCAGTTGGCAAATATATTGGAGGAATACGCAAAAATTTTGGTGAATTGCAGCGAAACGGCGAAAAGCTGCACACTGCTTTAAATACCGTATGGACGAGCACATCTACCAATGCTACTGCCGGTGCCTCCAAAACAGGTAATGCCCTCAAGAATTTAGGTAAAAGCCTTACATCTGTTACCGGACTTGCGGACATAGGTATTGTGGCACTGGCATCGTTGACAGAAGAATTGCTGAACATGGACAATCCTCTTGGGTTGATAACGGGTAAAACGGGAGCATTAAATGCCATTAATCAACAAGCTGCTGCTGATATTGCACAAGTGACTGCTGATATTACAATAATGAAGGAGCGTTTCCTCGACGCTAATGCAAGTGTTGAAACGAAAACAGAGGTGATGAATGAACTGAATAGTAAGTATGGGGATACTATAGGAACTATGAATAGCCTCAATGAAGCGGAAGATTTTTTTATTAATAAATCCGCCAATTTTGTACAGGCGATGACGTTGAGGGCGAAGGTGCAGGCGGGATATAATATCCTGGCAGCGGAACAGCAAAAACTGCTGGAAGCGGAAAGCCGCAAGCCCGAAGAGAATATTGGCGGATGGCAAAAAGCATGGTTAGGTGTTGTCACTTTTGCTAGGAGTAATACCATAGAAGATATAAGCAGCAATTACCGCAGAGAGATGAAATCGGCCAATAACGAGCTGCTGGCGGATGCACGTGAACACGCAAACAAAACGAGTGAGTACATTGTGGGTACTATAAAAGAGGCTGACAATGAATTAAGACGACTGAATCTGGCTAACAATTTTAAAGGTGAAACCGATGCCAAACACAATCCGGCAACATCTGTACCGAATAATAGCAGGAGCTATGTCTCAGACAGAAAGCCTGCAAGCAAGTTGAAGTCGTCACCTGATGCTCCACTTAAGTTAGAGTTGCCCGCGCCGGGAGAACCGGACATGGCAGACTTGGAGACAGAAGCAAAAGATATAGCCAGGCGTTATGTACAGCAAATAAAGGAGGCCATGGAAAGTAGCTTTGAGCGTATAGAACTGGGTGAGTTAAAGCAGCTTATTGACATGGAAGGAGCATACAAAAACAACGAAATCTCCTTTGGGATTTATGAAAAAAGAAAGAAGAAAATACATGATGAAACGCTGTTGTCCCGGTATAAAGCCGAAGAAGAGGCATATGGCAGAATAGCTGGTATTCGCGAAGCTGAAGTTGAAGATGCGAAGGAAGCGGAACAGAAAATACTAGAAGCAAAACATAAAAGCCTGGAGAAACAAAACGAAATAAAGGTACAAGCCGAAACAAGCACTGAAACGGTCACCGGCAAAAAATCATCATTCAAATCCCTGGTGGATCCTTTTAAAAAACTAGATGAAGAAGAACGTAAATCTATCAGCAACCAGATAGCAGCTTACCAGGAACTGGCAGAAGCCGCTGCAAATGCTTACAACCAGATACTGCAATCAAAAATTGATGCCCTGGACAAAGAAATATCCATACGCGAAAAAAGGGTGGAAGAAGCGAAGAAACTGGCGGAGCGGGGTAATACAGAGGCTTTGCGCATTGAAGAAGACAGGCTGCGTAAAGCACAGGCACAGAGAGCCAAATTCGCCCGGCAGCAACAGGTGGTGAACGCAGCAATAACTGTATCGAATGCCATAGCTGCTGTAGCCAGGGCTGCACTGGAGGGAGGTGGATTTGGTTCTGCCGCCACCATTGCAGCGCTGATAGCCGCCTTAGCAGCAGGATACGCAGCTGTTACCAGTCTGTCCGCCGATAGTGGCGACTCCTTTGCAGACGGAGTTGTTGATTATAAAGGTAAGGGTGGCCCACGGGATGATAAGAATTGGGTGCGCATCAGTACCGGGGAAAGTATAATTACCGCTGAGGGAACGAAAAAGCACAGGGCGTTATTGGAG
>DATCSV010000212.1:0-2334 GCA_036568285.1 Flavipsychrobacter sp.
TGGTCATCTTTGCCGTTTTCTGGACAAGGATGCAGACGGGGTATTTTGATTACATCCGCAAGATCAGGGACTTCATAAAGAAGCAGGCTGCCTGATCAGTAGCAGTGCTGTAAAGCATTGGCATTTTATGGTATTGCTGCACAGAGCATGTGCAGTAGGGGAGATGTTCTCTCTATTTTATGTAAGGTTCAAGGGCGTCAAATTGAACGACGCCTGAGAATATCTTAACAAGCTTCCTGTCTTTGTTGTATATGTTGATCTGAGGCAGAGAGGCATAGGTGAATGTTTTGTCTATAAACCCAGCGCTATCTACTCCTACTGTAATAGCAGGGTACTTTGAGTACCGGGTAACGTTATTGTAAAACTCCAGGTACTCAATCATAGATGGTGCTGCTACCAGCACTATTTTTGTATTTTCAAACTTGTCAATATTCTTTTCCAATATTGTTGTTTCCTCCTGGCAGTGGTCGCATGTAGGATTGAACATCATCACCAACAGGTTGTCGTGCTTCCTGAAGTCTTTATCTGTAAGTTTCTCGCCTGTACGTGTAGTAAGTTCTAAAGGAGGAAGCGGCGCTCCTACAGCCTTATAATCTATCTTTGCAGTATCAGTAGCTGCCTGTTCCGTTTTTGCTTTGCTTTTTTTCTTTTTCCTGTCTTTTTTTTGCGCGTAGGCTGCGGCCACTGTGCCAAAAAGCAGGGTAATAACGAGTAATTTGCGTAACATAGGAGCGAATATATGATTTTTGTTGTAAAGAGATTGCTAATAATACTATGACACCATTATCTCAAATTCCGTTGGCAGAAAGGGTGAGGCCGCAAAGCCTCGATGAGTTTATAGGACAGGAACACCTGGTAGGAGAGGGCAAGGTACTGGAGCAGATGTTGCGTAATCACAAAGCACATTCCATGCTCTTTTGGGGGCCGCCCGGTGTAGGTAAAACCACCCTGGCACAGATAGTAGCCCATACACTGGATATGCCGTTTTTCACCCTTAGTGCTATTGACAGTGGCGTGAAGGAGGTGCGTGCTATTATTGAAACAGCGCGTAAATCGGGCCATGCATTGTTGTTTATTGATGAGATACACCGTTTTAACAAAGCCCAGCAGGATAGCCTGTTAGGGGCCGTAGAAAAAGGTATTATTACTTTGATTGGTGCTACCACAGAAAATCCTTCTTTTGAGGTCATCAGCGCCTTACTGAGTCGCTGCCAGGTATATGTGCTCAAACCGCTGGAAGAAGAACACCTGAAACAAATGGTGACACATGCCATGGCAACTGATACATGGTTGCAAAACCAGGACGTAACAATAAAAGAGTGGGAAGCGCTACTGCAACTGAGTGGTGGCGACGGCCGCAGGTTGCTGAACCTGTTTGAATTGGTAGTTACTTCCTTGCCCGAAGGGGAAAAGGGAATAACTAATGCCATTGTTCAGGATATAGTACAACGAAAGATGGCGCTGTACGATAAGACAGGGGAGCAGCATTATGATATCATTTCAGCCTTTATCAAATCGATGAGGGGGAGCGATCCTAATGCTGCAGTATACTGGCTGGCGCGTATGATAGAGGGTGGGGAAGACCCGAAGTTTATTGCCCGCCGTATGGTGATACTGGCCAGCGAAGATATTGGTAATGCCAACCCGAATGCATTGTTGCTGGCTACCACTACCTTCCAGGCGGTACAGATGATCGGTTACCCTGAATGCAGGATCGTATTATCGCAATGTGCTACTTATTTAGCCTCTTCGGCTAAAAGTAATGCGGCGTATATGGCGATTAATAAAGCCGAAGCATTAGTGAGAAAAACAGGCGACCTGCCTGTGCCATTGACCATCCGCAATGCACCCACCAACCTGATGAAGAACCTGGACTATGGCAAGGGCTACCAGTATGCGCACGACCATGCAGGGAATTTTGTGCCGCACGAGTTTATGCCTGAACAGGTAAAAGGCACCAAATTATACGACCCCGGTAATAACGCAGCAGAAAACCGCCTGCGGGAGTACCTGAAGAGTAACTGGAAGGATAAGTATGGGTATTGATTACTCAAGTTTGAAGGTGACGGGCAGCATATAGTTGACATCGACCGGCTTGCCATTTTGTATTCCGGGTTTCCAGGGAGGCATGGCGGTAACTAACCTGATAGCTTCTTTGTCCATTGACGGGTATATACCTCTGTGTATCCTTACACTGTCAATGCTTCCGCTTGCACGAACAATGAACTTGACCACTACCTTGCCTGAAATTCTCTCCTGTGTTGCATCTTCAGGATATACCATGTTTTTTGCCAGGTAGACATTGACATCATATAGGGCTTGTGGCATTTGCTC
>DATCSV010000213.1:0-5171 GCA_036568285.1 Flavipsychrobacter sp.
ATTGCGGGTTTACAATTGGTTGATTGGCAATGCATTAGACGCAGTTTGTTAACTGTTGCTAACTGATTAATGATTTTCTTTTGCGTTAGCGAGCTCGCAAGCTCGGTTGTTAACTCTGCACGTGTTTTCTTTGGGTAGTTAGGGGAATAAAAAGCCCCCAACTGTGGGTTGGGGGTGGAGGATGATGTATTGTATCTTTTTTGTAGAGGTTTCATAATCTCTTATCTACTGTATTGATTGACTTGTACTTTTTGTTCGCTACTCACCTTTCGTTCATTTCTTTTATTTCGTTCATTATGTCTTTTCAGTTGCCTCAATGAGTCGCTTCGCTTGTTGCCCGCACAAGCATAACCACCTCCCCCTACGGGTACTCCTCCTAAAAACAGGAGGAGAGTTCAAAGAAAAAGACACCGAGTGCCGCCGCCCAGGCGGGGCAGGCATGTTACACCTGATGCCTCGGTTGTGTCTCCGATTGTACATAGTACTACTGTGCTGCCGGGCTGTTTACCCTGATGGTATAGAATTTTGGTTCTGTTTAGTTCTCTTTTGTTGCGTTTTGTTGCGGATTTTTGACGTGTTTCGAAAATCGTGTTTTGCGGTTGCGGGGTGGTGTTCATTTTCAATGCTTTATAGTTGATGTGTTCTGTCATGCGTGGGGCTTTGGTTCTTTTTAGTTCTGAAATGTTGCAAACGGTTACGGGTGCGATGTTCAAAATGTTACGGTTGGTTGCGGCAGAGGGACGATGCTTGTTCATAGTGTTACGGTTGGTTACAGGCATAACAGGAGCCGGAACGGCGGATAATATGGCCGGTGTTTCATGCATGATGTTTCGGGCACGCGTGGCGGGCAAAGTTTACAATATCAAATATACAACTTTTTGAGCTAATTGGGGATTAAAATATTGCGGTGTGTCCGCTTGCCTGTCCCGCTCTTGCGGGGTCATGGCGGGTCGTGTCCCGATAGCTATCGGGACGCCATCTCACGTTGCCATATGCAAAGACCAGTAGCGATGCCAGGCTTATGAATGTCGGTCTGAGGCTTTGAGCGTTGAATGCCGGTCACAGACCGGATGACCTGGTTTGTCACAGGTCATCCGTTGGAAGACCTGCGCCAGTGGGGTGTGACACAGGTCGCCCGTTGGAAGACCTGCGCCAGTGGGGCAGAACAGTCATTGCGGGGAATATAATAAATTATAATTTAAAAAAGAGGGGGTGTTTTTCCCGGTTGACACATTACGTTATATGTTCTATCATTGTAAGAAATATAAAATATTTCACTTATGGATTTTGAAACCTATCAAACAGAGGCTAAAAAGACACAACAACTCTACAAGGATGATGAAACGATAAATGAGGTCATTCCGTTTTTAGGTATTGTTGGAGAAACCGGATCCGTAGTTGCTGAATTAAAAAAACGGATAAGGGATGGTGAAAACTATAGTGGGTTTAATAGTCAACTGGAAGAGGAACTGGGTGACGTTTTATGGTATGTGGCGAATCTAGCCTCAAACTACCAACTTACTCTTGACAATATTGCAGAAAAAAACCTAAAAAAAATCAGGGAGCGATGGTTAGAAGAGGATTTAGACAGCTACAAAATACTTGACGAAGAATATCCTGAGGAAGAGCAATTCCCTAGGGAATTTGAAGTCCGTTTTTTTGAATATGAAGAAAGTGGTAAGGTGAAAATTCGACTTGAATATAACGGCAAACAAATTGGGGATCCGATAACAGACAACGCTCATGAAAATGATGGCTACCGTTATCACGATATTTTTCATTTTGGGTATGTTGCATTTCTTGGGTGGTCACCGGTACTCAGAAAACTAATGAAAATTAAGCGTAAAAGTGAAGATATCATTGATGAGGTCGAAGATGGAGCAAGAGCCGCGATTGTCGAAGAGCTCGTTTCACTTTTTGTTTATTCCCATGCTCAGAATCATCAATTATTTAAGTATACGGATAGAGTTGATTCCGAAATCCTGAGGGACATCCAGCGCTTGGTTAGCAAAATAGAGGTTAAAGATTGCACAACTCGACAGTGGGAAACAGCTATTATTCAATCATATAGAGTTTTGGATGAGTTGCAAAAGAACAAAGGCGGGCGGGTGCTTGTCAGTATAAAAAACAAGAAACTTTTATACCTAGGAAAAAATTAGCTGATGATACAAGTAATATCACAACCAGATTGTGTAAGTGCGTGGCAAGATGCTGCACAATTAATAGTAAATATGGGAGCACAACACAACCTACTGGTTGAGATTACTGATCCATGCAACTTCAATTCTATGACGAATTGGATAAAACGCAAAAATCCTAGAGCGATAGATCCAGAATTCTCAAACACAAAACATGTTATTAATACAATTTTCCCATATGGTTTAGCTGAACATTGTCCAAACCGTAATGTACTTTACAATACATACAGAAGAATATATTTGAATTCAAACAACAAAGGCTGGGGTACATATTTTCAAAGATTAATATCATTTAATAAACACTTTATCGGGAGTGGGACAAATCAGTTAGAAGATGCAATATCTGCATTAGGGCGTAGTAATAGACAGCGTAATTTTATTGTTTTCCATCTTTCCGCCAGGCATTTAGAAAGCAATGTACGTCCGATTGGCGCGCCCTGTTGGCATTTTGGCCAGTTAATAGAAGAACAAAATGGGATACTGAGCCTTAATGCTGTATATAGGTCTCAAGATTATTTTGAAAAGGCATTTGGCAATTACCTGGGTTTGGCCAAATTACTAGAATTTATTTGTAACGAGTCTGGAAAGGCACCAGGCACGTTAACTATTCATGCGATGTATGCGTTTAATAATAGTACAACTCAAAATCTTAAAGATCTTATCCAAAGATGATTAATTGAAATAGTATTATTGCATAATGGTGTCAAAGGAAAACGAATTTGATTATTTGTGTTGCCGAGTAAAAGCATGTGAGCTATGCGTCCGAATGAAAAACAGTGCCAGAATCTTGAATCGTTCCGTAGGCAGGCTAGATGCCAAAATAATGTTCATCGGAGAGGCGCCTGGACGCCTAGGTGCTGACGAATCGGGAATTCCATTTCACGGTGACAAAGCAGGACATAACTTTGAGGAATTGCTTGCATATGCCGGGTTATCTCGATCGGATATATACATCACTAATGCAGTTCTATGTAACCCGAGGGACGAAAGCGGTAATAACGCGCCGCCAACAGTGTCCGAAATTCAGAACTGTTCTGGGTATTTAAGAGAACAGATACAATTAGTGTCCCCAACAATTGTAGTCACACTTGGTGCTAAAGCATTATCGGCGGTTAACGAAATAGAGCCTCATAATCTCGTTTTAAAAAATGATGTCAGAACAGCCACAAAATGGTATGAAAGAATAATTATTCCATTATATCATCCAGGGCAAAGAGCGATGATGAGTAGGAGCATGGCGAACCAACGTTCGGACTATAAATTCGTAGCAGATTATCTTAAAAAGATTGAACAACCCCTAAGGCCGACGCCAGCTGGGAAAACAAAGCTAGATGTCGCACTAATTATTGAATATCTTTTCACTAAGCGCAATAGGTATACGTATTTTGCATTACATAAGTTGTTTTATCTCATAGAATATAAAAGCATACAAAGATTCGGTTATAGGCTCACTAATGCATATATTATACGTCAAAAAGATGGTCCATATTGTACAGACTTAAACTTGTTTAAATTAAAAAAGGCAATTCCAACTATCTCTTCTAGGGCTCTTAGTAATAACAATATTGAGGTTTTCAAATCATCCACTAACCTTTTTGAAGACTCTCTTTTAAATCAATACGAACTAGAGGAGGATGTGAGGCTACTTCTTGACGAGGTCATTAATGAATATGGCAACAAGAGCAACGCTAGCCTGAAGCGTTCTGTTTATTTTACGCAACCGATGCGTAACATTTTACATTCAGAAATCAAACTCAACGTTAGTATGTATAATGCCCCCATTGAGTTTAATATACAGGCAATCTATTGATAGATTACCCAGAGGCGGTAAAATGAACTTATTTTTTGGCTTTCTTGTTGAGTTTTTTAAGATTCTTATTTGTTTCTTTCAGGCTCTTTTTAACTTGCTTTATATCTTCATGGCTAGATAGATTTTCTGGTGCCACGTTACTTATTTCCATCATCGCTTTTCTTACTTGTCTACCGACGTTTTCTGCAGTTTGCTCTAGTCTGGATTGGCCTCTTACGTTTTCACCTTTAATTTTCAATTCTGTCTGAGTGATTCTAAAGAGGTTGGCGGCTAATTCATCCTTCCCCATAAAATCCAATAAACTGCGATTTTTATTAATACCTCTTATGGTTTTCAAGGTACTTATATTTTTATTATACATACCTCGGTATCCCGCATTTTGAAAAAAACCGTATCCAGCAGTATCTAGCCCATGTGCAAATGCAACACCGCTTAATGTCTTCTCACGTTCTGATACTTCTGCTCTGACCTGTAGCCTTTCAACTTTTTCAGCTTCTAATTGATAATCCTGTATAGCACCGGCTATTGTTGCAAAGTATGCCTGAGCTTTAGCGACTTGCGGCATAGCTACATTGCCGTTCATAGCTATTAAATAACATGCAAATCTGGATAATTTAAAATCATAGTCAAGTCTACCTTCTATTTCAGAATGTATTTGTTCGAAATTTTCTATCAATGGTATGCTTAGTGTATTGCATGTGGCCATTGCTTTACTAATAACCTTGTTAAAAGTGTTCCAATTGGAGTATCCAAGGAAAATCATAAGCTTCCTTGCACTCCAATATGTAAAACCATTTTCATTAGAATGATTTTCAAAATTTTCTTTCCCGTCCTCAAAATGGAAAACCTCTGGTGTCATTATTGTGCCTTTCCACGAAAATATTAAATCTTATATTAGATTAAGTATATTTTTATTCTATGTGTGTAACTTATTTCTTCATACTTACATTTTAAATTTGAAATCTGTAGACGTAGCCCAGCTTACTCCCAAATATCCTACCTCGACACAATAGAACAGAGGTATGTTCATCCTTCCCTGCCGAGTCTCCAATTTGCAACTCGGCGACAATTCCACACAAGGCGGGCGAGTCCCTATGCAGGAGACATCGCCCGGGAATATCCTGATACAAAGACAAAAAATAAGACAGGCTGCCGGTACCCGG
>DATCSV010000214.1:0-3931 GCA_036568285.1 Flavipsychrobacter sp.
GTTCGCTCCTTATGCCACCCTTTTTCGCGCAGCAAAATGCTCTAAAAATTTAGGAAACACCATTCGGAACCATACTGTAAAATCTTCAGGATTGCGCTCCACGCGCGCAGCTAATTCGTCTACCGGCACAAATTTATATTCAGCTACTTCATCACTATTCAGCTTTGGCGTCCCGTCAAAGTACCCTACGTATATATGGTCGTACTCATTTTCTATCAGCATATTATCCACCTCTGCCCGGTACCTGAAGGAGAATACCCTTTCTATCTCACAATCAAAACCCATCTCCTCCTGCAACCTGCGGTGTGCGGCGTACATAGTGCTTTCGCCGGCACGGGGATGTGAGCAGCAGGTATTGCTCCATAGCCCCCCGGAGTGATACTTGTGTTGTGCCCGTTTCTGCAACAGCACCTCGTTGTTGCTATTGAGCACGAACACTGAGAACGCCCTGTGAAGCAAGCCTTTTTTATGCGCTTCCATTTTTTCCTCCAGTCCCAGCCACTCGTCGCGCTCGTTTACCAGTATTACTTCGTCGCGCCTGTCTTTATACCTGTTCATAATTATTCGGCGGTTTTAAATTTTCTTAGATCAAATAACATCGCTCTGCTTTTTAACCATTCATATGCGGATATGTTCATCAATAACATCAGCATCGCATAGAAGGCATCCTCCACGGGTATAGTGCCTAATCTCAGGCCAAGGTTATGGTTATCATTGTACCATACTACCGGCTCATCCAGCCAACTGCCGGTAAGTAGTCCGTTGGAGATGAAAAAGGGCAACAACATCAGCAGGTAGGTGGGATAGAAGTTTTTAGGGATCTTCATTCTCCCTACCGTCATAAATACCAGTAGCATACTCAGCAGCAAAAAAGTTACCGATGTGTACAGCTTGCTTATGTTGATGATTGCTATAGCCGTTAGCAACAGTATCAATATCCTGCTTACGTACAACGGTATTGCGGTCGGTTTTATTTTTATGTGCGCGCTTATGACATAGTAAGTATAAGTGCAGGCATAGGGTATGCATACAAAAAAGAGTATCTCTTCGATTGGCAGGTTGTACAACTTGATACCGGTTATGTATGCTTCGTTGAACCCCCATATACCCATATCTGTAAACAAAGCATCCCACGCGAGGAAAAATGCGGCAACAGCAATATTAGCGGGCAAGTAGAATTTCCAGTCCTTATAAAAGGGTGACAACCTGTGAAAGGATGCAACCAGCGGTACAGCTATGCACAGCAGGTCTATCAGCAGGTATGTGTACTTCAAGTCCATCAACCCTGTTTTCTTTTTAGTTCTTCTCTGAAGTATCTCAAAGGCACCCACAACATGCCGAAGCATTCTCCTTCCTCTTTGTCCAGGTGTTTATGGTGCATCTTGTGTGCACGCCTTATAGCCCGCAAGTAGAAGTTGTCGGTATGCCTGAGTATTTTAAAGCGCTGGTGAATAAAGATGTCATGGACGAAAAAGTAGGTAAACCCGTAGATCGTAATGCCGATACCGGCAAATAATAGTATCCGGAGTGGCTCTATAAATGTCCCCACAGCCATCATAGTAATGCCCGGCAAAGCAAATATGAGGAAGAAATAATCGTTCTTCTCAAAGAACGAATCAGATGTCTTTTTATGGTGGTCTTCGTGCAAATTCCACAAGGCGCCATGCATCAGGTATTTGTGTGCGAGCCATGCTACACCCTCCATGGCAATTGCCGCTGTCAACATCGTCAGTATGTACACTACCGTCATCATAACAAATGCAAACTATGTTTGAAATATGAAGTAAATAACAAGCCCAGTTTACTATAGTTGGGTATTCTTATCCTTCTTTGCATAATACTTTCAGAAGGCAATGACTTTATCTTGGCAAACAGGCGCATATAATACACGCAGGCTACATATACCCCAAAACGGGAACTTTCCGGCAACTGCCTGATTCCCTCCATAGCAGCTTCAAAGTCCTTCTCAATTTCATATTCTATCCTGGTTTTATCCATTGCATTGAAGTGTTGCATGTCTATCCCCGGGAAATAGGTTCTGCCGAGGCCCTGGTAATCATCCTTCATATCGCGAAGAAAATTTACTTTTTGGAAGGCCGCACCCAGCCGCATGGCGGCCGGCTTCAGCTTCTGGTACAGGTGTTCATCCCCCTCTGTAAATACACGCAGACACATCAGCCCCACCACTTCGGCAGAACCGAGTATATACTCTTCGTAAGAGATCCTGTCGTGGTCGGTCTTGCCGAGGTCCATTTCCATACTGTCCAGGAAACAGTCTATCAGTTCCGTTTCAATGTTATACTTACGTACGGTATGCTGGAAACTATTCAATATCGGGTTGGTACTTATGCCTCGTTCCAGTGCTTTATATGTGTCCTGCTTGAACTCCTCCAATAGTACCTCTTTGTCGTATTCATGAAAGCTATCCACTATTTCATCAGCAAACCGTACGAAACCATATATATTATAGATGGCGCCGCGCAGCCTCCTGTTGACACATAATATACCCAGCGAAAAACTGGTGCTGTACGTACGGGTGGTTACCCTACTGGCTGTTTCTGATACTTTGTCAAACAACTGCTTCATAGTTCGTTTCCTTAATTGTTAAGATTGCTTGCTGTGCTGCCAGCTTGCCCGATATTAGCGAAGGCGGCACCCCCGGGCCCGGCACTGTCAATTGCCCGGTATATATCATGTTACTTAGTTTATTATTTCTGAGCGATGGCTTGAGGATAGCTGTTTGTAACAGCGTATTCGCCAGCCCGTAGGCATTGCCTTTGTATGCATTATAGTCGCTTATGAAGTTGTTCAGCGAATACGACTTATTGTAAACCACATGCTGCATTATCGTGTCACCGGTGTGTTTTTCTATTCTGCGGATTATCTCGGGGAAATACCGGCTACGCACCACTTCCGTGTCTTGTATACCTGTAGCAATAGGTATCAATATAAAAAGGTTTTCGTGCCCGGCTGGTGCAACACTGTCGTCCGTCTTAGACGGGCAACACACATAAAACAAGGGGTTCTCCGGCCATTCTTTGGTTTCGTATATCTCGCGGGCGTGTTTGTCAAAGTCCGCATCAAAAAACAGGTTGTGGTGCTCCAGGTTGTTTATCTTTTTGTTGACTCCCACATAGTATAGCAGGCACGAGGGAGCGAATGTTTTCTTTTCCCAGTATTTGTCAGTGTAGTTTCTATACCTCGGCTCCAGTAATTGTTCGGTATGATGATAATCTGCTGAGGAAATAACCGCACGTGTCCTCATATACCCGTAGCTATCAAAAATCCCCTTTACTTTCCCATCCCTTACGTCTATTTTCTTTATGTGCGAATCTGTTTCGATAAGCACGCCCAACTCCCTGGCCAACTGCTCCATACCGGATATTATCCTGTTCATTCCACCCATTGGATACCATGTGCCCTGCACCAATGCGGAATGGTTCATAAGTGTATATAATGCTGGAATATCCTTTGCCATGGCCCCGAGGAAGAGGATGGGAAACTCCATTAGCTGCACCAGTCGCTGGTCTTTAAAATACCGGTGTACGTGGCTGCTTACCGACCTGAATAAATGTGTGCGCAAGACCGCCTTCAGCACATCGTAACGCATAAACTCCTTAAGCGACAAACCCGGTTTGTACACCAGGTCTGCCATGCCCACCTGGTATTTGTAGGCTGCATCCTGCAGGAATGTTTTCAACTTCCGGGCGCTGCCTGGTTCTATTTCTTCAAAAATATCGTACAGCCTGTTTACATCTGCGGGCACTAGCAGCGGGTCTGCATTCTTATAAAACACTTTGAAACCGGGATCCAATTGAACCAGGTCGTAATAATCTGAAACAGACTTACCGAAGTCGTTAAAAAAACGCTCAAATACATCAGGCATCCAATACCAGCTGGGACCCATATCAAATACGAACCCCTCTTCGGT
>DATCSV010000215.1:0-4601 GCA_036568285.1 Flavipsychrobacter sp.
CAATATTGTACCGCCTACAGGGGGAAAGAAAGATACTACACCTCCAAAGCTGGTAGAAATGTCGCCGGAAGACTCATTGCTGAATACCCGCGTTACCCGGATTGAGATGGAATTTGATGAGTTTATCACCATAAATGAACCCGGCAAAGAGATCCAGGTTTCACCGGTATTACCTGTGCCTGTTTTCACCCAGGTGAATGGTAAGAAGCTGACAGTGAAAATCCCCGACTCTCTGTTGAAGGAAAATACCACGTACAGAGTAAGTTTTGGTAATTCCATTAAAGATCTGAACGAAGGCAATGCTTTCCCTAACTTCAACTATATATTCAGTACGGGCACTTACTTCGATTCGTTGGCAATGTACGGTATTGTGTACGATGCCCAGTCGGGCACACATGCTTCGGGAATCACGTTGTTACTGTATGATGCTGCTGAGCCGGACAGTGCCGTTGTGAAACAGAAGCCGCTATACGTGACAAATACATTGGATAAGGGCAGGTTCCTGTTTAGGGGGCTACCCGGTGCAGCCTTTCGCATATATGCACTGAAGGACGATAACGGCAACCTCGTATACGATGGAGAAGAAGAGAAGATCGGCTTCATAGATTCGGTGATAATACCGGTTGATAGCGTAAAGCCGGAGCAACCCATTGTGTTGCGCGTATTTAAGGAAATTGTCCCGCCCGATTCACTGGAAGAAAATGATAGCCTGGGCGGTCGCAAAAAGCCCGGCTTCAACAAAAGGAGGTTAGATAAAGCGGATGACAAAGACCTGCGTTATAGTGTAGCGGTAGACACATCTGACATTGAGAAGCGTACACATGATGTCAATAAGCCCATCAGGATAACATTCAGCAATCCCGTTGATACTTATAATACGGACAGGGTGTCTGTGACTTTTGATAGCACTGGCACAGAGGTGGAAGTGCAGTACTCGCTAAAACGGGATACAACAGAAGAGGTGCTGTTACTGAATACCGACTGGAAAGAAAACACGGTGTACACTATCAGGCTATTAAAAGACTTTGTGCAGGATACATCTGGCCTGCAGGCTATGCCGTCAAAATACATTTTTCGTACCAAAGGCGAGGAGGACTACGGTGTTATTGTCATACACCTGCCAACACGTTACTACGGCGAAAAGTACCTGCTGAGGTTGGGTACTGAGAAAGACTCTATTTATCAACAACCGGTAAAAGATACTTCTGTAACAATCAGGAGGTTGAACCCGGATAAGTATAACATCAGGATAATAGTGGACGAAAACAGAAATGGCATATGGGACACCGGCGAACTTTTCGCTAAGAAACAGCCTGAACTGGTGATACCTTATACTGATGTAATAGAACTGAAAGCGGGCTGGGAAAATGTCATAGATTTTAAAACGCCGCTGACCGAAGACCTCGAGCCAAAACCCAAACCCGGGAAACGTGACACACCACCCAAAAGGGGGGATAAGCCCGCAGAGAAATAGAATTATATTTACGCAATAATTATATTCAGATGAAACGTACACTCATTCCCTTGTTGCTGTTATGGTCAACAGGATTATTTGCCCAGGATGTAATGACCCCCGAATTGCTCTGGAGCTTGAAACGGGTAGGCATACAGGACGTAAGTCGCGATGGCAAGAAAGTCTACTACAGCGCTCGTCAGTATGATTGGAAGACGGAAAAGTCTGCAGCTATGCATTATATAGTAGATGTAGCCACCGGTAATAAAGAGGAACTGGTATTGCCAGACAAAAAATCGGTAATACAGCGCGACAAAAATGGCTGGTATGCTGTGGAGGGGAAGGTTTTATACATCAGCAAGGATAAAGGCAAAACATGGAAAGGAATATACGATGGGGTAGAAGGGCTGGAGAATATCGTAGTGTCGCCCGATGGTAAGAAGATTGCATATAGTAAAGACGTGTTGGTAAAGAAAATGATGGGCTCCGACATTTACCCCGACCTGCCGGGTACTACCATGCAGGTATATACCGACCTGAATTATCGCCACTGGGATACGTGGGAAGATGGTAAGTTCTCGCACGTATTTATTACAAACATTGAAGATGGCAGCACTAAAGACATAATGGAAGGTACGCCATACGATTGTCCACAGAAGCCGTTTGGTGGCGAAGAGGATATTGTATGGACACCCGATAGTAAAGGTCTGTTGTACGTTACCAAGAAGAAGTTTGGCAAGGAGTATGCGGTAAGCACCAACACGGATATTTACCACTACGATATGGCAACGGGCAATACCATTAACCTGACCGTAGGTATGATGGGCTTCGATACCAACCCTGCATTCAGTCCCGATGGGCAGCGCCTGGCATGGACCAGTATGCGCCGCGATGGTTATGAAGCAGATAAAAATGACCTCTATGTAATGGACTGGGACGGCAACGGGTACAAGCGTAACATGACCGGTGCCTGGGACGAAACTGTTAATGGGTTCAGTTGGAGCAACAGTGGCAATACTATTTATTTCAACGCACCTGCAAAAGGCACAGTGCAGTTGTTCGAAATTGCTGTTCCGGAAAACCTGATGAATAAAATGCTCCCTGCTGTGCGCCAGGTTACTAATGGTGTATTTGATATGGGCTCACCTGCCGGACAGGCTGCCGGTGGTGAGCTGATAGTAGACCGCAAGGATATGAACCACGCGCCCGAAGTGTATGCTGTGAATCCTAAAGATGGCAGTATGCGAGCGCTTACACATGAGAATGACGCGACGTACAGCAGTATCGGTTTGAGTAAGACCGAGCTGCGCATGATAACCACGGGCAGTGGTGAGCAGATGGGTGTATGGGTTATCTATCCGCCCAATTTCAATCCGCTGAAAAAATACCCAACGTTGTTGTACTGCCAGGGCGGGCCACAATCTGCCTTGTCCCAATTCTATAGCTACCGGTGGAACTTCCAGTTGATGGCTGCCAATGGGTACATAGTTGTAGCACCCAATCGCCACGGTATGCCGGGCTGGGGTACGCAGTGGAACGAATCTATAAGTAAAGACTGGGGCGGCAAGCCCATGCAGGATTACTTAGCGGCTATAGATGAAATATCTAAAGAGCCCTATGTAGATAAAGACCGTCTGGGTTGTGTGGGTGCCAGTTATGGCGGTTATAGTGTGTTTATGCTGGCCGGTATTCACAACAACAGGTTTAAGTCATTCATTGCGCACGATGGCCTGTTCGATCTGAAAAGCTGGTACGGCACCACGGAAGAATTATGGTTTGCTAACTTCGATATTGGTGGCCCGTATTGGCAAACACCTCTGCAGGAATCGTATAAGAAATTCGACCCCAGCCTGTATGTAGCTAACTGGAACACGCCTATCATGATCATACAGGGCGGGCTTGATTTCAGGGTAGGTATAGAGCAGGGGCTGGAGGCTTTCCAGGCAGCACAGTTGAGAGGGGTTAAAAGCAAGTTGCTCTACTTCCCTAACGAGAACCACTGGATACTGCATGCTCATAACGGCGTTGCATGGCACAGGGAGTTCTTCAAATGGCTGGATGAAACCTTAAAATAAATTTTCCCGAATGCGGTAACTCTGTTTACCGCATTTTTTTACCTTGTGCTAAACAAATACAACATGGCTAAGAAGATATTATATGGCTTGCTGTTAGTGTTGGTCGTAATACAATTTATACGGCCTGAAAGAAATATTTCAGAAGTGCCTTCGGCAAACGATATTCGGGTACACTATTCCGTTCCTGCCGATGTGGAAAGCATACTGAAAAGGGCATGCTTCGATTGTCACAGCAACAATACCCATTACCCCTGGTACACCAATATTCAACCTGTTGGTTGGTGGTTGCAAAATCACATTAACGAAGGGAAAGGTGAATTGAATTTTTCTGAATTTGCAGCTTACTCCCCTAAAAAGGCCGACCATAAACTGGAAGAGGTAATAGAAATGGTGGAAGAAAAAGAGATGCCGCTAAAAAGTTATACAATCGTTCACAAAGACGCAGTGCTGACGGCACAGGAGATAGAAGCGGTGGTAAACTGGGCTAAAGGGCTGCGCGCCACTATACAACCAAATATACAATGAGGATAGTATCATACAACGTGAACGGAATAAGAGCAGCCATCAAAAAAGGATTTATAGACTGGCTGGCTACAGACCCTGCGGATATAGTATGCCTGCAGGAAACAAAAGCTACCAAAGACGACATAGACCATTCCCCATTGGTGGATTTAGGTTATAAGCATCATTTTTGGTTTTCAGCAGAAAAGAAAGGATACAGCGGTGTTGCCGTTTTCTCCAAACTGAAACCGGATAATATACAATACGGCAATGGCATTATGCAAAGTGATGCAGAGGGCCGCGTGATACGTGCAGACTTTGGTGATGTAACATTGATTAACGCGTACTTCCCCAGCGGTACCAGTGGCGACGAGCGACAGACGTATAAATACCAATGGCTGGACGAGTTTTTTGAATACCTGAACGAACTCAGGAGAGAACGTCCGCAACTCATCGTGTGTGGCGACTATAATATCTGTCATAAAGAAATAGACATTCACAATCCCGTTGGTAACAAAAAGAGCAGTGGTTTTCTGCCCGAAGAAAGGGCCTGGATGGATAAGTTTTTCGAG
>DATCSV010000216.1:0-5224 GCA_036568285.1 Flavipsychrobacter sp.
CGTGCTGGGCTTTGTCTACTGGCTGTACAACAGGGACATGGATAACACCATTGCATTCCTCAAAGAGAAATTCGGCAAAAAAGAAGAAATATTACAGAGCAACCTGCTGGCATTGCAGGCGGGGTACAACTATGGTGATACCATCGAGGCATTTACCACACGCTATAAAGTAGAAAAGGCGAAGCAAGAGCCGGGAACCTATAGAGGTATAACGGGCAACGTAGCCCTCACATACGGCATCATTGCAGCGGGTGAGAAGTCTGGACTGCCGATATTCCTGGGTTCTTATCCTATCACACCGGCATCCGACATACTACACGAACTCTCCAGGCATAAGAACTTTGGCATACGCACTTTCCAGGCCGAGGACGAGATAGCAGGCATCACATCTGCTATAGGTGCATCCTATGGTGGTCATTTGGGCGTTACCACGTCTTCGGGCCCCGGCATAGCGCTAAAGGCAGAGGCTATGGGACTGGCAGTAATGCTGGAGATACCCTTGCTGATAGTAAACATTCAACGTGGTGGCCCATCAACAGGCCTGCCAACCAAAACAGAACAGAGCGACCTGCTACAGGCATACTATGGCCGTAACGGCGAATGTCCTATGCCGATAATTTCAGCATCGACACCGGCAGACTGCTTTGAAGCGGTTTACGAAGCGGTGCGCATAGCCGTACAACATATGACACCTGTTATGATGTTGAGCGATGGCTACATTGCCAATGGTGCCGAGCCCTGGAAGTTTCCCAAGAGTGAAGATCTGGCACCGATAACTGTTAAGTTCAAACAAGGCCTGGACGAGGATGAAGATAAATTCCTGCCCTATAAAAGGGATGAGAAGCTGGTGCGCGCGTGGGCTATACCCGGCACAGCAGGACTGGAGCACCGCATAGGTGGGCTGGAAAAAGAGGACATTACCGGCAACGTCTCTTACGATGCAGAAAATCACCAGCACATGGTAAAGACCCGCCAGGAAAAAGTAGACCGCATAGCCGACTATATACCGCTGCAGCAGTTAGACAGTGGCCCCGAAAAAGGCGATGTGCTGGTACTGGGTTGGGGTTCTACATATGGAGCCATCAAGAGTGCGGCAAGAGAACTACAGGCACAAGGCAAGTCTGTGGCACACGCGCACCTGCGTTATCTCCGTCCCTTCCCCAAGAACCTGGGAGAGATAATAAGCAACTATAAGCATGTGCTGATACCAGAGATCAATAATGGCCAGCTGATAAAAATTATCCGCGACCAGTACCTGGTAGACGCCAAAGGATACAACAAGATAAAAGGCGTGCCCATTACCCGTGCCGAACTGGAGAATGCTATTGAGGAGTTGTTGTAGCCTTAAGTGAATCAATTCTGTAAAGCCTGATGCGGAAGTAATCCTCCAGCAGTGTATGATGGTATTTGTTTTCTAATACAGCAATACTCTCATGCTTATAGGCTACTACAGTATCACCTGTCGCCAGTTCTTTGACACTCTTAAAAAATATACTACTGTCTATAAGGTCATACCAAACCATATCTTGTTCGTAATCTGAATACAGTATGACAAATTTCCCTGTTCCCCTGTTGCCCTTATGCAGTCCTGTCAGGTAATGGCCTATGGCAAATTCCGGGTCGTTGAGTTGGTAGTCAGGCTTTAATGTCTTAGCCAGAATTTTATTGTAACTGTACACATATAATGTACAAATGAATAACAGAACAGCAATTCTCAATGCTTGTAGCGGATAATTGGCTCCGGGTTTCAGTTTTGAGAAAACTGTTTCAATGGTTATCGCAGCCATAACAGCCAGTAAGGGGTACAATGGCATACTATACCAGTCAAGCTTGGTACCTGCTACTGAAATGAAAAATAGAAAACTAACAGCTGTCGTTGCCAGGAATAATACGAACTGCCTTTTGGCATTCTCTTTATATATTAACACCAGGGGCACAGCCATAATAGATATGAAGAACCAAGCATATTCTCTTTCAATCAACCGAAAAATGTAAAAATACCAGGGTTGATAGTGATTTTCCAATGTTGACAGAAAACGTCCGCCCAATTCATTTCTACTTACTGATTCCAGGTAGCCCGGCGTCAATTGTTCCCTGAGCAGATAGTAGCCCGGTATGACAATAATAAAAATGGCAAGCCCGGCATAAAAGGCCGGCGAGGAAAAAAGTTTTTTCAACTTGCCGCTATAAGCAAAGCAAATAAAAACCCCGGGTATAAACATCAATGCAGCTACACCCTTGGTAAAGCAGGCAAGTGTGATAGCAATAGCGGCGATGACAATATACTTAGCCTCGCTATCGCGGATAAAAAGGTAACTATAAAACAGGAATATGGTAGTAAGCAATGTGAGCAGTGTGTCGTAATCACCGGTTCTGCTACAGTGCAGGTGTACATAGCCATCGCAGATTACTAATATTGCTGCAGCCAATACTCCCCATACCCTCTTCTGCATTTTTACCGTAAGAAACCAGTAGATAAATAAACATGTAAGCAAAGCAAATATTGCCGAAGGTAGTCTGACTGCGAGTTCATTTGCACCGAATAATTTTATTGACATGGCCATAAACCATATCTGCAAAGGCGGCTTTACGCCTATCATTTCTGGGTGACCAAAGTGATAGGGTACTAACCAATTATTATTTATACTCATTTCATAGGCAGTTACAGCCAGTCTCGATTCATCCCAACGTTGTATAGGCAGTTCGTCAAGGTGGCCAAATAAAGGGATTACGGCCAATAATATTACAATGGTTATACTGGTAAGATTCTTAAGGTTCATGTTTATACGGTTATAAAACAATAGTAATAATAACGAACGGATTATTAACTTATTTTGAAAAAATATGAGAAATAAGGTGGTTATCTTTTGGTTCAGGAGGGATTTACGTTTGCATGACAATGCAGGCCTGTATCATGCGCTACGTTCCGGCTATCCCGTTGTACCGGTTTTTATTTTCGATACTAATATCCTTGATGAGTTGGAAGACAAAGCTGATATGCGTGTGGACATCATTCACCGGCAATTGGAGCAGATGCAGTCAACGCTGGTATCATCGGGGAGCACGCTACAAGTATTGCATAACAATCCTGGAGACGCTTTCCGGGAATTAACTTCCCTGTACCAGGTGCAGGCGGTGTATACCAACAACGATTACGAACCTTATGCCAGGGAGCGGGACGAAAAAATAGTCACCATACTGCAAGAACAGGATATCAACTTCCACAGCTACAAAGACCAGGTAATATTTGAAAAGGATGAGGTGTTGAAAGACAATGGCGAACCTTATACAGTATATACACCTTACAGTAAAAAATGGAAAGCCAAATTGAACAAATTTTACATGGAGCCATACCCTGTAGAAAAATACTTTGGCAACTTCTACAAACAGCCGGTTTTATCACTCCCATCTTTGAAGGATATTGGTTTTGAGCCTGCCGAAGGTAGCATCCCACCTGCTGAACTGGATGAAACTGTAGCAAAGGACTATCACAATACGAGGGACATTCCATCGCTGAGAGGTACTACCAGGCTGAGTGTACATTTGCGCTTCGGTACTGTAAGCATACGGCAATTAGTAGCCAGGGCAAAAGGATTGAATGAGAAACTACTGAACGAGCTAATATGGAGAGACTTTTACCAATCCATACTATGGCATTTTCCGCATGTGGTAAACCATGCCTTCAAGAAAGAGTACGACAATATCGCGTGGCGAAACAACGAAGACGAGTTCAGGCTATGGTGTGAAGGAAAAACAGGATACCCGATAGTAGACGCCGGTATGCGCGAGTTGAACAGCACAGGCTATATGCATAACAGGGTACGCATGATCGTTGCCAGCTTCCTGGTAAAGCACCTGTTGATAGACTGGCGCTGGGGTGAAGCTTATTTCGCAAAGAAGCTGCTCGACTTTGACCTGGCATCCAACAATGGCGGCTGGCAATGGGCGGCTGGCAGCGGCTGTGATGCCGCACCATATTTCAGGATATTCAACCCTTACCTGCAAACGCAGAAGTTTGACCCTGAGTTGAAATACATCCGCAAATGGGTGCCCGAGTTTGAAGATGTTACAAAGTACCCCCGGCCAATCGTAGAGCATGACTTTGCCAGACGACGTTGCCTGGACACATTTAGGGAGGTATTAAGCAAATAAAAAAAAGGAGTGCCGTGCACTCCTTTTCCATGAATTAGATTGGTAGGCAACTACAAAGTACGCTTGCCCGACCAGGTTCCTTGTTTAGTGCTCTTAGTATCTTTCCATGTACCACTTACGTCATCACCGTTAAATGTACCTTTCACTTCTACCTGGTCCTTTTGCGTCAGGTGGTCGATCGCACCATTAACCAGGGAGCCCTCAAGTATACCACCACTGGAAACAACTATTGAATAATCGTTGCCATTCAATGTCATGTTGAAGGTACCGGCATCATCGCCTGTAAAAGTACCTTCGTAATTCTTTATCAGCGACGTAGAAGTTTCTTTATACACAGCCACAGTTACTGTATGGCCGGGTATAGTCATTTGCACTTGCGGGTTTTGACCGTTGGCATCTACTGAAAAAAAGGCTGACATTGTTTTGCCATCAATAGTACCTGTAAACAGCGCATTGCTGATGGGCTGTCCCGGAGACCATGAAGAAAGAGATTGTGTGGTAAACGTGGCGCTCTTGCCATCGAAGGATACCAGTGCCTTAACCTCAGTGCCGGTATTGTACAAGTACAATGCGATAGTGCCCGATGAACCGACGATGACTCCTTTGTATACTCCGCCGCTGTTGGCATCGTATGCTGCTTTTGCCTCAGGTGTGGTTATGCAGGAAGGGCATACATAAGGGGTAGGAGCTGTCGTTTTCGGAGCTTCATCTTCCTTTTTGCAGGATACAAAACTTGCGATTAAAAGCAAAACAAGCGTTAACTGTTTCATTATTAAAAAATTAAAGGGGGTTAAATAATCTATATATCCACCTGCCAAAGTATGGCAAAAATTCTAATTCTTGTAACGCGGCAATTTTATATAGATGAGTTTCGTAATAAATCAACCGTACGGGCTCACTTAGCTGATTTGAGGTTGCCAATGATTTTGTAGAGCGCATTTTTTGCATATCGGAAAATCCCAATAGCCAGGACTTACCCACCCCAACCTTCTCTATCCAGGCTGCGGTATTGTATGGCTTCTGCAAGGTGTTCCGGTTTTATGTCATCGCTACCTTCCAGGTCGGCTATGGT
>DATCSV010000217.1:0-2003 GCA_036568285.1 Flavipsychrobacter sp.
GCAGGTGTTTTTCGGTAACGACCCGCAACTCATTACCCTGGCATGGAGTGCCAAAGAGGCGGCATACAAATGGCAGGGCAGGCGTGGGGTGGAGTTTATTGACCACCTGCCGATTGGAAAATATTCGGAAAATGAATATAGGCACGAATTTGATATATACCTGCAACTAACCAATCCTATGATGCATATACAGGCACAAGGCATTGTAAAACAAGACTTTGCATGTGCTTTCGTGGTGCATGAGGAGATTGTCCATCCGTCATTCTGATGCAGTAATATTTTTCGCTATATTAATATTTTGTAGTTTTTAGTCAAAAATTTGGATGATTTGCAGGAAATAAGTTAGATTTGCGAAAAATATAATCTAATGTCTTCTTTACGTTTTCTTGCATTACAGGACCTGGCCAGGGAGGAGAAAAAAATCGGGCACTACGCCGGTAAAAAAATCACTTCCATATTTGGCAGCCACGTATTTACAGAACGCGCCATGCGCGAACACCTGAGCGATGAAGCTTATAAAAACCTGATGGCATCCGCAAAAGCAGGTGAAAAGCTGGACCGCCGCATAGCCGACCAGGTGGCGGCAGGTATGAAAGCGTGGGCCGAGACGCACGGGGTAACACACTTCACCCACTGGTTTCAGCCGCTGACAGGTACTACTGCAGAGAAACACGATTCATTTTTTACCATAAAAAGCGACGGCACTGCCATAGAGATATTTGACGGTGATGCGCTGATACAGCAGGAGCCCGATGCATCGAGCTTCCCCAATGGTGGTATACGTGCCACATTTGAGGCGCGTGGTTATACCGCATGGGATCCTTCTTCTCCGGCATTCATTATAGAAAGCGGACAGGGTAAAACACTGTGCATCCCTACCATATTTATAGCCTACAACGGCGAGAGCCTGGATTATAAGGCGCCTTTGCTGAAGTCGATACACGAGCTGAACAAAGCCGCGGTAGATGTTTGCCACTACTTTGACAAGAACGTAACCAAGGTAACTGCCACCCTGGGTTGGGAGCAGGAATACTTTGTAGTGGATGAAGTGATGGCCAACGCCCGCCCCGACCTGGTGCTGTGCGGCCGTACACTGGTAGGCCACGCGCCGGCCAAAGGCCAGCAGTTGGAAGACCACTACTTTGGTACCATACCTGAGCGTGTGTATGCCTTTATGCAGGACTACGAGCAGGAAGCCTACAAACTGGGCATTCCGCTGCGTACCCGCCACAACGAGGTAGCGCCCGGCCAGTTTGAATGTGCGCCGATATTTGAAGAAGCGAATATAGCAGTAGACCACAACAGCCTGCTGATGGACGTGATGACCAAGGTTGCCAAGCGCCACAGGCTGAAAGTGCTGCTGCACGAAAAACCATTTGACGGTGTAAACGGTAGCGGTAAACACAACAACTGGAGCCTGGCCACCGATACAGGTGTTAACCTGCTGTCTCCCGGTAAAACACCGCGTACCAACCTGATGTTCCTGACATTCTTTGTGAACATCATCAAAGCAGTGCACGATAACGCCGACCTGCTGCGCGCTGCCATCGCCTCTGCCGGTAACGACCACCGCCTGGGTGCCAACGAAGCGCCGCCTGCTATTATATCTGTATATATAGGCCAATACCTGACGCAGGTGCTGAACGAAGTGGAAGAGCGTGTGAAAGAAAAATTCAGCGAGCAGGACGAAGTGATACTGAAGCTGGATATACATAAGCAGATACCCGAGCTGCTGATGGACAATACCGACCGCAACCGTACCAGCCCCTTTGCATTCACGGGCAATAAGTTTGAGTTCCGCGCTGTGGGTTCTGCAGCCAACTGTGGTTCTCCGCTGATGATCATCAACACCATCATGGCCGACTCGCTGAAGAAGTTCAAGGCAGAAGTGGACGGGTTGATAGAGAAAGGTGATAAGAAAGAAATAGCTATCATGCATGTATTGCGCAAATACATTGCTGAGTCGAAGAAGATACGCTTTGAAGGCGACAACTCCAGCGAGG
>DATCSV010000218.1:0-3380 GCA_036568285.1 Flavipsychrobacter sp.
ATTCCAGATTTATGTCTTTTCAAACGCCCCATGAGAACGCTGCGCTTAGTTGTTGTTTTTTGTTCTCATTTTTGGACAACAACATTTTTTGCCGTGGCGACGGTGGGGTTATCCGGTACTTTCAAAGAGCTCTTTAACTGCCTAAAAGAGGAGGCAATTTATTGGTAAATATACGTAAAATTGTTGTAGTATTTTGTTAATAGAGAGAGATTGTGGGGGTTGGTGATAAAGCTAATTTATAGGGTGAATATCAAACAGTATTCTCGTCATTGCGAGTGAGTATTTACGAATGTAAATAGGAGCGTGGCAATCTCACCTATACATGGATGTCCTTTGTATGGTGAGATTATCTCGTTCAATTTGTATTTTCATTTGCCTCAATGATTGCTTCGCAGTTGCTTCATCCGCATCCGCCAATACTACTTCGCAATGACGGGACTTTAATACTATCATCAACTTTTAGTACCTTGAATACCGGTCATAGACCGGGTGATTTAACTCCCATTGTTGGCGCAAGAATGCAGCTATGCTTTGTGCGAAGGGTTCTTGTGCCATACATAACATGTACTCACGTCTGTTATTCGCCCCAAATACCGACATCTATCGGGATAAGACAATCCAGCAACCCCTTTTTACCTGCATAATCCGATGCACTGCTGTACAGCCAATGTTCCGGCTCTGCAACCAACCCGGCTGTAACAGGATTGTTGTGGATGTAGTCTAAATATTTGAAAATGACTTCTGGTGTGTACAGTTCAATTGGTTTATTATGCTGTTGCCAAACCTGATGCTTCGTGTTATTGCTGTTGTCTGCAGCATATTGGGCAAACAGTTCAAGCATCCACTCCTTCCGGCTTTCTGATGGATTAGCTTTGATGGCTGCAACTAATTTTTCGGCAGTATGCTTTTTATGGTCTCTCAGGATACCTTCCATTGGTTTGTCGTGTGTCCCTATAATCAGGTGAACATGGTTGGTCATGATACACCAGGCATACACTTCCAATCCTTTTTTTGCACTACAGTAGTTCAGGCTATCCAGTATTATTTTGCAATATTCAGTCCTGGTAAAAACATCTATCCAGCCAACAATACCGTAGGTAACAAAATACATCCTGTCCTGATCATGGAATTTATATTTCCGGCTCATGGTTAAAGATAAAAACTAATCCCACGTTGTTTATGGCACAAGAACGCCACACACATGCTCACGCTGCATTCTTGCGCCAACGAGGGGAAAAGGAATTCAGAATAAAAATACCACATACATTGTTTACTACGTTATAGAAGGTTGTGTCACCCTTTCTCCCACATGTTGATAACCTGTGCATTTTGACATGCCCTTAACAATGCCGCTGTAGCTTAAGCCATAGTTTTTCTTTATTTTTGATATAAATCGTGAGATATGTATGATGATTTCATGGATGATGAATGGAATTCGCTGGATGATCTACTGAGAAGATACGAGGATGTGAAGAATGGAGAGTCGGCCAGTATCATGGACGAAGAAGACTTTGAACGTGTTATTGAATATTATTTTCAGAACAGTAACGAAGAACAGGCCCTCCTCGCATGTGAAATAGCCCGCACTTATTACCCGTTTTCTACTTCGGTTATATTATTGAAAGCAGAGATATTGGTCCAGGCCCAGAAATACGGGCAGGCAATGCATGCATTGGACGAATTGGAGCAGTACGACCAGGTAAACCTGGACGCTACACTGCTGCGCTCTGATGTATTGGTCAGCCAGTTCAAATACGACCAGGCTGCAGTCTTCCTGGAGCAGCGGACAGAGATGTTTGAAGGCAGGGACAAAATAGAAGTGCTGCTGGAGCTGACGGATGTATATGACGAATGCGAGGAGTTTGACGCCGTGTTTGACACCCTACAGCGTATACTGAAAATAGACGCGCGCAACGAAGAGGCATTGCAGAAAATCTGCTTCTGGGCCGACTTTACCAAACGCTTCGACGACAGCATAACCGTACATACAGCCATAACGGAAGAAGACCCTTATAATGCGCTGGCCTGGTTCAATATGGGCACGGCCTACCAGGGGTTGAAGTTGTATGAGAAAGCGATAGACTCTTACGAGTTTTGCGTGGCTATAGATGAGAAATTTGAATTTGCCTACCGCAATATGGCCGACGCCTACATGCGCCTGAAATGGTATGAAAAAGCCATAGATGTGCTGGAAGCGCATATGGAACTGGCCAAGCCGGAAGATGTGATATTTGAGGCCATCGGGTACTGCTGGGAAAAGAAAAAGAATTTTCAGCGGGCGAGGTATTTCTACCGCAAGGCATCGCAGCTGAGCCCCCAGGACGATAGTATATTCTATAAAATAGGCGAAACATACGCCCGCGAAAAACAATGGGAAAAAGCAGTGAAGGCCTACTCTGTAGCATTGCACCTGGACAAAGACAACGCGTCGTACTGTATGGCCATTGGTAACTGCCTGATGGAAATGGATGCAGAAAACGAAGCATTGGTATGCTACCTGAATGCGGTAAAGCTGAAGCCGGCCAACAAGACAACATGGCTGGCACTGATAAAAGGCTTGTATGTAGCGGGGTATCATGAAGAGGCGCTGACACAGCTGGAAATAGCCCGCGAAAACTGCGGGGATAAGGCCGATTTCCGCTACTTCCAGGCGGCGGTATTGCTGGAGCTGGGTAAATCGAAAGAAGCACTGGTGCAACTGGAGCGCGCGCTGAAGCTGGCGCCTACCAAGGTGAAGATGTTTACCGGCCTGAACAGTGAATACCTGCGCAGGAACTCTGTAGCAGAACTGATATCGAAGTACAAGAAGAAATAATTTCACATCATTACTGAATAGACTAGCCCCGACTTTAAGGTCGGGGCTTTTAATATGTTGCTAATCGCGGCGGGCGCGGGTATTAATCTTTTAGCTGTACCCGTTTCAGGTCTATCACATTCATAGGCGTAGCGGCAAAGCCGCTGACGCGCTTGCTGATAAAATGCGTCATCTGGTCGTAGAACAAAGGGATGACGGGGGCGTTCTGCATCACCAGGCTATCCATATTGCGGTACAGGGCCCAGCGGGTGCTATCATTCTGCGCCAGCATAGCCGCGTCGTACCAGGCATTGTACTGCGGATGATTGAAACGTGTATAATTGGGCGGGGCAGGCAGGTTGCCATTAAAGAATACCAGGTAAGTTTCCGCATCGGGATAGTCGGCTATCCACTGCCCGCGGAAGAATATGGCTTCCGATTTGCTCATCTGCTGCCGTAGTATGTTCGACTGCATGATCTCCACCTGCACAGGTATGCCTACCGCCTGCAACTGGTTGGCCACAAAGTTCACTATATCCGCATATATATCGGGCGTCAATACAGTAATAGGTGCTAAGCCTTTGCC
>DATCSV010000219.1:0-12096 GCA_036568285.1 Flavipsychrobacter sp.
GTTTTCGCGCAATATGCTGCTTTACAGGCAAAATCTTTATTGTATCAGTATAATTGTTCCCTTGTACAACACCTCTTCTCCATTGTCGCCGCATATACCTTTTACAAAATAGTTATATGTTCCCAGGTCCTGCAAAGTACCTTTGTATATGCCATCCCAGCCATCATTGATGTCCTTTGTTTCGAACACCCGCTCGCCAAACCGGTTGTAAATGGCAAAGGTTTTCAATGCGAATATGCCTTTCACCCTTATGCGCGCCAGGTCGTTCAGGCCATCGTTGTTGGGCGTAAAGGCATCAGGAATAAATACAATACAACAGTTATTATACTCTATTTGGGCAACTGCAGAGTCAACGCAATCATTGGCATCGGTTATTTTTACGGTATACGCTCCATTGGGCATACCCTCTATGCCATAGCCATATTGTTCCGGTGATGTATTCCATGTATAACGGTAGGCGGGGGTGCCGCCAGATACATAAGCCTCTATCCTGCCGCTGTTGTCAAGGCCCTCGCAGTCGTTGGGCGTAGCCTTCATTTCTATCTTTATCTTTTCAGGCGATTCCACCGCCACCGCCGTGTCTTTCATGCAACCCGCGCTATCTATTACCGTAAATTTATATTCGAGCGCTTTCAGGCTATCGAATACGGGGTTACTACTTTGTATATCAGGGTTCAACCTGTACTGCAACGGCTGTACCCCTCCCGATGCCACCAACGTAACTTTACCGTCATTACCACCAAAGCAGCTTACCGGCTCGGGAATGATAGCATCATAAATAATATGCGGGTAGCCTGTCAACTCTAATGTGGTATCGTATTTGCAATCGTTAGCGTCTTTTACCCTTATTACATTAGGCCCTTCTTTAAGGCCTGTAAAGTTGTTAGACGGTGAGTAAGCCCCACCGTTAACTGAAAAATAATATGGCTGTACGCCACCATTGCCGTACACTTTAGCCGCTCCGTCTGCAAAACCCTCGCAAGTGGGGTTTGTAATTACAGGGCTGACTATTAACAACTGTGCAGGCTCTGTCAGCACTACTGTCGTGTCTTTTTCGCAACCGTTGCCATCTCTCATCTTTACCAGGTGCTGCCCGGCACTTACATTTACCAACGTTGGGGTATTAACGAATGGCCGCTGATCGTACGCATAAATGAAAGGCGGCACGCCACCCGAACCATCTATCAGTATACTGCCTGAGGAATCTCCATTACAAGCCAGGTCAGTAATGTCTAACTTAAACTTCATGCCTGCCGGTTCTGTGAGCACTACCGTTGTATCGCGGCGACAATTGTTGATGTCCATTACGCTGACGATATGAGCGCCTGCTTTCAGCGCACCGAAAGCGCTTATCGATGTAAATACACCATTGTTGACCGTGTATGCATACGCGGGTGTGCCCCCGGTAGCCGCTATTGATATGATGCCATTGCTATACCCGTTGCAGGTGGGATTGGTAATTTGCACGGATGGAATAAGCCGGGTTGGCTCATCCACCGTAATATTTGTATCCTTCTTACAACCAATATCATCTTTGATACGGACTGTGTATGTATTAGCCTTTAATCCGCCGAACGTGCCGAGCCCGGTATAGCTGCCCGTATTGAGCGCATAAGTATAAGGAGCTACGCCGCCACTACCTAATGTGATGATAATACCGCTGCTGCTGTCGTAACATCGCGCGTCGCTTACAGTGATGTTCGCGTTTACCACCAGGGAGTCATTAACAGTAATATTCGTATCTACAATACAGTTATTTACATCGCGTACACGCAACAGGTATGAGCCGGCAGACAATGGTGAAAATACCGGGTTGGTTGAAAAAACACCTGTGCCAAGCGCATACCGGTATCCCGGCATCCCCCCGGTGGCGCTCATAATAATACGCCCATCATTAAGCGGTGTACAGGTAGACCTTTTTATAGTCGCTGCCGGCACTATACGTGGCGGCTGCGCCATTGTTATAGCTGTATCAGCAATACAGTTATTGCTATCGCGGACGTAAAAACTGTAGGTGACCGCAGATAAGCCGCTAAAAGTGCGCGATGTTGTAAACACACTTGTGTTGATGGCATACATGTATGGGCTCACACCGCCTGTACCTTTCAATGTCACCTCGCCACCGGGCACACCATAACACTTCAGCTTTGTCACCAGTACCGAGTCAAATTTCAGCTCTGTGGGTTCTGTTATAGTGATAGCCGTATCTCTTACACAATTGTTCACGTCCTTTATGTGCATGATATAGGAACCTGCCGTCAACGGTGAAAAAGCAGTTGCAGAGCTATACGAGCCGGCACCTATGGCATAGGTATATGGAGGTACCCCTCCATTGCCCTGTATATTTATGCTGCCGGTCGTATCGCCAAAGCATAATACATTAGTGAAAGATACATTACCATCAATTCTGGTTGGCTGCGTTAGCGTAATAGCCGTATCCAGGTAGCACTTGTTGGTGTCTTCGATGTGAAAATTGTGCGTGGCGGCTGGCAGGCCGGTGAAAGTATTGGCCGGCGACAGCGGCCCGGCCCCTACCAACTGATACCTGTAGGGCGCGGTAGCCCCGGATGCGTTTAACGTAATAATGCCCGTACTGTCGTTGTTGCAAAGGATATTGGTGAGGACGGCAGTGGCGGTAACTCTTACTGAATCCGGCAATACTACCAATGTATCTAATATACAGTTGTTACTGTCTTTTACGGTTATAGAATAACTGCCTGAAAACAAACCGCTGAATACATTTACTGTACTAAACGACCCTGCACCAAATGCATAAGTGTAGGGCGCTACCGTATTCTTACCCGTTATGGTAATTACCCCGCTATTAAAGTAATTACAAGGGGGTTGGTTGATCACCACGTCGGCATCCACCTTGGCCGGGTTAGGTATCATTATCAAGGTATCTTTTACGCAATAGTTGCTGTCCCTCACCCTGAAAGTCTGCAGGCCGCTGCCCTGGCCGGTAAATGCATTGACAGCACCAAATGCCCCTGACCCGATGGAATAGGTATAGGGAGACGTGCTTCCCACGCCATTTACCACTACTACACCATTGGTATCGTTATGACATTTGGGAGGAGTGAGCATAAGACTTATACCTAATGGCGGCGGCGGTGCGATAACCAGTATTGTGTCTTTGAAACAAGTATCTGTGTTGGTGACCCTGATAGTATAAGTGCCCGGCGATAAGCTGTCCGTCTGCACCCCTGTGACGTTAGTGAAGTTATGTACCTGTGTACTGCCTTGCAGCACCTGTAGCCGCCAGGGAGATGGAGATACAGAAGGCGTCATGGTGATGATCGCTTTTTTGACACAGGTGGCCGGGGCTATAATGGCCAGTGCCACAGTAGGCTTAGGCAGCACATTGATGGTATATGCAACGGTTTGCTTGGAAGCCAGCGGGCAGCCCTCATCGGTATAAGTAATAAAGAAGTTGTAGGCCCCTACCGGTATGCTGCTGACGTTCCAACTGAAGCTACCTGTGGGTGCGGTGGTATTGTTACTGCCGATAGTAAATGTAGCGCCGGCAGGTAGCCCCGATACTACTACGTTGATGACATCTGTGTCCAGGTCGGTAGCGTTGATGTTGAACGTAACAGGCCCCGCCGACTGACACACACTTATGGATGTGCCGGAAGTATCTACCTTGCCGGTATTGTTGTTGGTGATTTTACCGCCCGGGGGATTGTTACTACAGTTGTTCAGTACCACAAAGGTCATCTCGCGCATACTGGTGCCTACCAGTACCCCGTTTTTGTATTCGGATACTTTATTTACCACCAAAGATTGTTGTACCAGGTTGGGCGTAAAGTTCAACTGTCCGGTTTGTGTATTAAAACTAAAAGAACCGGTTGATGCCGCTAAAGGAGCAGTGGCTGAATAGCCTGTCAAGTAGGTTACTGTGCCGGAGGGGGTCATCCCTGGCACGAGGCTATTCGATAAACTATCATTATTAGGGTCAACTGTGCCCGGATTGTAGCTGGCTGATTTATTAATGCAAAAAAATGGCGTAGGAATGGTTGTATAAGTTGGGGATGAATTTGGGCCTACAGAATTGTTTAATGTAGCCTCCAGGATCATTGTAGACACATTAGGATTACTGGAGCCTGTTTGAATATTTGTCAGCTGGTTGCTACGCCCTGCCGATGTACCGCTGGTAAGAAAGGTATTATATACAAACCGCCAATTGGTAGATGTTGTATTTAGCGTCACATTGCCGGAATAAACGAATTTCTTTATACCCGGAATTGGGTTGTTTGGGTTTGAACACTGTGTATTATTGATTTGCGACGGGCAAACCGGGGTTACCTCTACTCCGGCTGTCGGATTTTGGATGGATAAAGATATGGAGGTAACGAAAGTAGTATTGTTATAGATGTCGACCCCGGGGCTTGCCGACGACAAAGTATTGAATATTGTGGCCTTGCAATCACCGTATATGATCATGGTGACTTTATAAGTATTACCACTTACGTGCGTATAAAAAAAATCCGCACCATATATATGCGATGCCTTACTGCTGGAAGATAAGGTCAGCATCAGCCCGGTAATAAAAAGAACATGGCGCAGTAGAGTTGATCTTCCGTATCGTAGTAGTTCGTTCATTTGTTACCTCTTAAATCTTCAGGGCTAAACAGCAAATAAAAATACGATAAGTATCCCCTGCCTGCCCTTTACATCACAGCTGTTATATAATAAATTTCATTGCGGTGACAATTGTTCAACCTGCAATTAATGTAGCCTGTACACCATAGCATTACAGCGCTTTTTACATAATACATGCAAATTATTGAAAATATACCTCGGGCCAAAATATATGTGACGGAAGGGTAAAACGACGATTTGAACCGGGTTTAAAACAGTTTTTTGTCTTTCCTGACACTGTCCAGGTAGTTGGTCAGGTCCGCCGAAGGCTTGAGGATAATTAATGCAACCACATAAACGATCACCACAATAAAAGTACGGGTAACCGCATCTATATAGGGATTGATAAGATACGGCCAGAGATAACCCAACAGCCCCGCAATGGCACCGGCAACGGGTATGAGCCAGGTTTTAGAGGTAAATGGCCTTAGCTGTAGTTTATGGTAGAGGAAGATCATCTTGACAATATTGAACGCTACAAGCATACCCGTAGCTACCCAGGCAGCGCCGTAGATACCATATATCGGTATAAATATCCTGTCCAGTATCACCACCATCAGCAGGAGCAAAGCTGAAAGCCTGAAATTGAACTTGTAGTGACGGGATATGCTGATGAGTTCATTATTCAGGCCGGTAGCCATATCGGCCAACTTGCCCAGCATGAGGATCAATACCAGGTATTTTACCGGTTCATAACCCTCCGGCAATACCCTGACCAGGTTATCAATGTTAACGGCAATAATAACAAACATGCCCACACCCGCTATCAGGATATTGACCCCCGCACGGGTAAACAGGTCACGGACTTTGGGCATATCCTTATCAATATACGCCTGGTTGAGTATGGGCGAAGATGCCACAGCCATGGAGCGGTAGGGCATAAACATAAACGAGCTGACAAACACAGCAATCGCATACATGGCCGATGCTCCAAGACCGTTTTTATCCAAAGGGGCTATCATCAGCGTATCAACATAACCCAGTAAGGTAAGTGTAGACCCGACCAGCAGGTGATACCACGAGAAATGCAGCATGTCTTTGTACTCCGCCTTGCTGAATACTTTGAAGTTCAGCGAAAGCCCGAACCCTTTTACCCGCGAAGCAAAGAAGAACAACAGCACCAACGGCACGATGTACATGAATACGTTGCCAACCAGGTACTGTGAGAAACCAATATAACCCGCATATATCAGCCCCAGCAGTGACAGGTTGATTACCCTGAGCACAACCTCTTTAGTAAAGGCCGATTGCGCAACTTTTACATTGGCTATCAGGAAGTGCTCAATAATAGTGCCCAGCCCCATAAACACCACCACGAACGGGATGAAGTGATAATATTTACTTATCAGCACCTGGTCTGTGGCATTATACATGCCAATAATAGGCTCCCTCAGTAAAAGAAAAGCAACAGCAAATATTACACTACTGATGATGGTGGTTAGTAGCCCTAAGGTCAATAATGTTTTGCGCCGTTCATCTGTATTGGCGTAGCGCTGTGTATATACTGCAATGAGCACCGAGGTGCCCATCATCACAAATAGCTGAACAGTAGCGGCCAGGTAGGTAATATTGTTGATGAGGCCGTATTCCGCTTTCTCCATCAACATAGGGCTCACCAGCACTATCAATGCGCCCAGGCCTGCGCCTGTAAATGTAACAATAGTGGTCTTTACCGACTGGCGGAATACAATGCCCATAAAGTGCAAATGTAATATATGACTGAGATATGCAACTGTGAAGATTATGATAATGTGGCACGGCGCAACCGTTTTCTAAATATGATAATGTACTTTTATACCGGTAAAAAAGTGAATGTTTTATTATGTTTTCAAGACTGTTTGGGTCTAAAAAGAAAGAAAAAATAGAAGTTGCGTACAACGGACAGCCTTTGGTGGATGACCTGTCGTTCCTGGGGGCGGATATGCATTCGCATTTTCTGCCGGGTATAGACGACGGTGCGCAAACTATGGAAGACAGCATAGAACTCATTACCCAGATGCAACAACTGGGCTACAAGCGCATCGTAACCACGCCGCATATCAAAGTAGACAACTACCCCAATACACCCGGTATCATACTCAACCAACTGGCAGAAGTAAAAAACGCACTGGCAGAAAGAGGCATCAATATGCCCATACATGCCGCTGCGGAATATTATATCGACGATTACTTTCTGCAACTGCTGGATACAGAACCCCTGCTGACCATATGGAAGAATGAAGTATTGGTAGAGATATCCTTCATGTTTGAACCTATACAACTGGGTGAAATTATCTTCAGGCTTACATCGCGCGGCTACCAGCCTATCATGGCCCACCCTGAGCGGTACATGTATTACCACAACGACTTTGACAAATACGAAGAGCTGAAAAACAGGGGCTGTTACCTGCAGATGAACATCAATTCGCTGATGGGCTATTACGGCAAAGGAGTAAAGCAGGTAGCGGAAAAACTGTTCTCTATGGGTATGTACGACTATGTGGGCAGCGATATGCACAATACCAAACATGCCGAAGTGGTGCACAGCATTACTCATAAAGAGGACATCATGGCATTGCTGCAAAGCAAACCCTTACGCAATCCTTTAATACAATTTTAATCTAACGGTTAAGCAGAAGTTATTGATTATCAATAAGCTGCTCCCCGTGCGCACCCGTAAACTTTATGATATATATTTACGCGCTTATCAACGCGTGAAACTATATCTATGGCGAAAAAAATATTAGTTACCGGTGGGGCAGGGTATATTGGTTCTGTACTTACAAGACAATTATTGGAGAAAGGCTACCATGTGCGTGTGCTGGACAGGTTGATGTATGGCGGCGAGCCTATTATTGATATGTTCAACTATCCCAATTTTGAATTTATAAAGGGCGATGTACGCAACCGGGCCGATGCAGAAAAGGCCGCAGAAGGTATGGACTACATAGCCCACCTGGCTGCTATAGTGGGCGACCCCGCTTGTGCGCAGGACCCTGAATTATCAAAAAGCACTAACCTGGAAGGTAGCAAACTGCTGTACGATGTAGCTAATGAAAAGGGCGTGAAGAAATTCGTATTCGCCTCTACCTGCAGCAATTATGGCAAAATGGACGACCCCGAGGCTTTTGTACATGAAGATTCGGCATTGGCGCCGGTTTCGCTATATGCAGAAACGAAGGTAGCTACCGAACAATACCTGTTATCACAACCCAAAACCAATGCCTGCAAGCCTACCTGCCTGCGGTTTTCAACAGTATATGGTTTGTCATTACGCCCGCGGTTCGACCTGACGGTGAATGAATTTACCAAAGAACTGGCACTGGGCAGGGAACTGGTGGTGTTTGGCGAGCAGTTCTGGAGGCCGTACTGTCATGTGTACGACCTGGCCCGTTCGGTAGTGAAAGTGATCGAGTCGCCTGAAGAAAAGGTGGCATTTGATGTATTTAATGTGGGTGATACTTCTGAAAACTATCAGAAGCAAATGATAGTGGATGAAATCATCAAACAGATACCCGGCGCTAAGGTGAAGTACGTATCGAAGAACGAAGACCCGCGCGATTACAGGGTTAATTTCTCGAAGATAAAAGAACAACTGGGCTTTGAGCTGATGTTTACCGTTCCCGATGGCATCAGGCAAATAAAGGAAGTGCTCGATGCCGGTTTTATTCTGAACCCCGACGACAGCAAGTATAAAAATGTTTAGTCCCGTTATTCAATACATCAGGGAGGTATTCAATACTCCTGAAGGGTTTGTACCCCTGCATGCCCCATACTTTGGCGGCAACGAAAAAAAGTACCTGGCAGATACCATTGATTCCACTTTTGTGTCTTCCGTAGGTGCTTATGTCAACCGGTTTGAGGAGATGATGGCTGAAATAACCGGCGCAAAATATGCGGTGGCTACTACCAATGGTACGGTAGCCCTGCAATTGTCGCTGGTAGTGGCAGGGGTTAAGGCGGGCGACGAGGTGATAACGCAGCCGCTTACGTTTGTGGCCACGGCCAATGCCATAGTACACAGCAACGCTATACCTGTATTTATTGATGTGGACAGGGATACCATGGGCATGTCGCCCGATGCGCTGGAACAATTTCTGCAGGAACATGCGGTAGTAAAAGACGGTGCAGCTTACAACAAAAGCACCGGTAAAAGAATAGCCGCCTGCATACCTATGCATACATTCGGTTTCCCCGCCCGGATTGACAAACTGGTGGACATATGCGAACGCTGGCATATAGTGCTGATAGAAGATGCAGCGGAATCGCTGGGCAGTTATTACAAAGGCATACATACCGGCACATTCGGCAAGCTGGGCACGTTCAGTTTCAACGGCAACAAAACAGTTACCTGTGGTGGTGGCGGCGCTATTGTTACCAACGACGAAGCACTGGCCAAACATGCCAAACATATATCTACCACCGCCAAAGTGCCGCACCCCTGGGAGTTTGTACACGATGAAATAGGTTACAACTTCCGTATGCCTAACCTGAATGCAGCATTAGCTTGTGCGCAATTAGAGCAACTGGAAAATATACTCGCCAATAAACGTCAGTTAGCTGAATTATACCGTCAATACTTTTCAAATACGGATATCGGGTTTGTTACTGAACAGTCCGGCAGCATTGCCAACTACTGGCTCAACTGTGTCGTTCTTAATAATCTTGAGGAAAGAAATGCCTTCCTGGAGGCCACCAATAACAGCGGCGTAATGACACGCCCTATATGGCGGCTCATGAACAAGCTCGACATGTTTAAACACTGCCAGTGCGGTGACCTGACCAATGCCGAATGGCTGGAAGACAGGGTGGTGAATATACCCAGCAGTTTCAGGCCGTAACTCCCATGCTCACTACCCCATACTCCTACTCCCGTCATTGCGACAGAGTAACCCCCGTGGCGTTATGGCGGAAGCAACTGCGTAGCAATCATTGAGGCAAATCAAAAGACATTATGAACGAGATAATCTCGCATAGTGCCTGGCACAGTTTATGCTATATAATGCCCCTAAACAGATAACCCACTGAAGTGTTTCGCTGGTTGCCGTCGTATCTTTGCATAAACAATATGTTATGAGTGATAAATTCAACGAAACAGTAAATCAATTCAATTTCGGAGACGTAGTGAGAGAAAAGGGTAAGCAGCAGGTCATGAGAGTTATAAGCAATATACCTGGGGGTGGCCTGTCAATTGAACAGTATCTGAAAACAGACCGATTCACATGTGAGTGGACTGATGCTCAAGGGCATAAGCAGACAGGGACTTTTAACGGTGCTGATTTAGAAAGCGCGTAGCCACACACGGCTATCCCTATCGTTCGACATATTCAGTAGGGAATATAACATACTAGTATACACCCATTCTATGAGCGGTATTCAGTATTTTCATATTCTAAAATATAAGTTATGCTGAGTTTAGAACTCAAGAAACCTATTAACGTATCATATCCACCTGTGTATAGGTATATGAACAAACAGTATGTTGATGATTTCTTTAATAATGGTCGTATCAGGCTGAGTTCCTACAAAAAATTTAGAACATATCCTGACGAAATAAGGGGTGATTTAAACGAAGGTTCCGGCACTTATCTAACACCAACTCAGGAAGGTTCTCAATTTATGTTGATGACACAGCTAGGAAAGCAGGAGTACATGCTATGTGGAAGTCTCTTATTTAGTGAGAAAATTCAAACAATTTTTGACACTGATGCTTGCATAAAAATCAACAGTCCAATTGAGTTTGCGGCTTCTATATTGAATTGCCTACAAGGCTCGACACAAGCTTACTTAGGTGCATGTCGTTATCAATCAAATCGGCTTATAAAAAAAGCTATTGCAGATTTCTCATCAATAGATTTTATCGGGCCGGAGGGCACAGTCATTTTAGGGGGTCCGAAAATGAATGAAAATATGGCTACAATTATTGGAAATGGATTTGATATCCTTTATTTAAAGGAGGATAAATATATAGATCAATCTGAGTTCCGGTTCGTTTGGTCTATTAACCAACAATATTATAAGATGTACGAATACATTGACATTGAGTGCAAAGAAGCAATCCAGTTTTGTGAGCGTATTTAATATTTCCCATGCTTCCTATTTTACAGTTAATATTACAACCACATTGTCATGACAGGAACTGAAATAAGACAGCATATTGATTTTCTTGCGAGTCACTCTTTGGACACACTAAAACACATAAAGGGTAATATTGATGAGGAACTTGAGCAATATTTAATTCTATCCTTAGATAGACTTTGCCCCCTGACGCGGATGTTCAGCAGGGCATCCGTGTCTGCTAGTTCACCCGGTCTCTGACCGGCATTCGGAGTACTAAAAGCCGATGAAAGCACTAAAACATATCCAGGGCAAGTAAGCCCGGCTTCTGTTCATAGTAGTCTATAGCGCTGCTGTACAAATAATGTTGTGGCTCACGCACTATTCCTGCACGCACCCCCTGGCGCGGATGTTCCGCAGGGCATCCGTGTCTGCTAGTTCATCCGGTCTCTGACCGGCATTCAGAGTACTAAAAGCCGATGAAAGCACTAAAACATGTCCAGGGCAAGTAAGCCCGGCTTCTGTTCATAGTAGTCAATAGCACTGCTGTACAAATAATGTTGCGGCTCACGCACTATACCCGCACGCACAGGGTTTTCATGCAGATAGTCCAACCTCTGCTGGAATAAAGTATCATTGCTCAATTCAATCGGATGATAATCTTTTTGCCAAAACTGGTAGCGCTCATTGTCATGATTACCTTTCCCTGCAAACAAAAACATATTCAACAACCACTTCTTCCTGCTCTCAGTCGTATTGGTTGAAATGGCTTCAAGCAACCTGCCGCTGGTGTATTTCTTAAAATCCCGGATAATCGCAGGCAGTTCTGCATCGTTGGCGGCACTTACTATCAGGTGAATATGGTTATTCATAATTACCCAGGCATGTATCAACAGGTTTTTATGCTGTCGGCAATAGCGCAGGCTATCCAATATGATGTCTTTGTATTCCGGCCTGCTGATTGCGTCCGCCCAACCCACTACTGTACTGGTAACGAAATGGGGCTTGAAACTCTCCCTGACTTTATACCTGCCTGACATATGCTATTTTTCAACGAATATATCATTAAGCTTTCAAACAACTATTGCCGGTCTCAGACCGGATGATTTGTGTAGACACCGGTCACCCTTCGGAAGACCGGCGCCAGAAAAAGGGGTACCGATAGCTATCGGTATAGGGGCCTCTCACACCGTGCACGCAATACCTTCTCTTCATAAAATCCATATACTTTTTTTGCCGATTTGATATAAAATTGCTATATTTGTATTACCGGAAAACCCGGCCTTTCCCTCCGGGATGGGCCGCAAAAGCCATCACTATGAAAATAGAACACGAACTCTTCGCCCACCATTACCTCCTCTCGGGCGATAAAGACAAAGCCTACAAAGCTGCCTACCCCCATGCCACGGGCGAGGC
>DATCSV010000220.1:0-2657 GCA_036568285.1 Flavipsychrobacter sp.
GAGTCCAATACACTTAACAGGTAAGGCACCAGCTTTCTTGCCAGTATGGAATGATCATCGTTCTGAAGCCTGAACATATCATCCACAGTTGCATTTTGCATGGTGTCCAGCACTTCGTTGATACGCCATGCTCGCAACTCATTAAAGTCGCCATTGAACCAATAAGGATAGCTGCTATCGGCCACATTCTGGTTGGCGGATGAAAGATAACCTTGTTCGGGGTTATAAGCATGAGGGTTCTCACCAACAGGAATTAATCCTCCCCACAGCGTACTGCTGGCGTACCCCTGCATTATGTACTTGCCCTGCTCTTTCCACTTATTGACGTATTGCCCCTGCCCCCACAACGCTATATTTCCATCCACGTCGGCATAAATAAAATTTTGGGCGGGGCATAGAAAATACCCTATCGCCTGTGTAAAATCCTTATAGCTTTTAGACCGGTTGAGCAGGTAAAGGCTCAGCAACTCATTGCTTTCCATATGCGCCATCCACTTCAGCGCAAGAGGTTGCTGTATACCATTGGGCTCTTCAAAATTGCTATCGTACAACACCGGACCGTGTAACGTATAATTCACCGTGTCTATTATATCAGGTTGCCCCTTTACCTTAATCACCTCCACCCTCTTGTCAAACTTCCTTGCAACACCGTTAAACCGGTAGTGGTCTTTGTCTAGCTGGTCTATTGCATAAAAATCTTTTACATCTCGGTAATTATTGGTGAAACCCCATGATATCTTATCGTTGAAGCCGATGACTACCCCCGGTGCGCCGGGCAATGTCGCACCATACACATTCACTCCCGGTGCAGACAACTGCATTTCAAACCACAATGCTGGAAGGTTCAAAGAAAGGTGTGGGTCATTGCATAGGATAGGGCGTCCATTTTTTGTCCTGGCACCTGAAAGAGCCCAGTTATTACTACCCTTGCCGCTCTCCTCTTGCTTTGTCTTAAGTGCCGGTATTTTTATCCATTTTTCTCCTTGCGGCACTACAGGTATAGACATGGTCGGCTCGCCAAACTCGGTACCCACAGGCACTACAGGGGTACTTCCTGCTATCTTATCAGGAAAGTAATAATCAATCTCTTCCGGCGTCATCAGGTTACTCAGGTAATAGGTAAGCCCTATATCCTGCACTTTCCCGGTCAGGTCATCGGCCATATACATCAATAATAATGCAGTCCGGATATTCTCCCATTTCTCAGGGGCAAAACCCATGAGCTTATACTCCAGCGGATAATCTTTTTCTTCCAGCGAAGCTATATAACTGTTGATGCCATCCCTGTAACCATCCAGGGCAGTTTTGGTACGCGGGTCGCTCTCCATAGCACGTAGGGAATTTTCAGCGCCATATACCATGCCTTTGCGGCGTTGCTCACGGTCGTACTTCAGCGCTTTTTCGCCCAGCAATTCGCTGACACGGCCACCGGCTGCCCTTGTCTGCAAGTCCATCTGCCACAGCCGGAAATATGCATGAATATATCCCTGGGTAAAATACAGGTCGTAGTCGTTACCGGCGGTGATATGCGGCACCATGCGCTCATCAAACCACACCTGAACATCATCACCCAGTCCACCGAATGAAAGTTCAGTGCTGAAATCCTTATCTGCAGGTTCTGCATTGGCCCAGAAACCACTCACAGGGTCTAATAGCCTGCCTATAGCGGGATTACTGCCTATGGGCCTGTTCAACCAATAAACAATAATGGCCGTCAGCATTAAGGGCAGTATGGCACGCAGTATCCTCAAGCTGTTGTAGTGTTATGTTGCGTTACCTGTTTGCGGGCAACTCTATCACGTAAGAGTTGCCGGTACTTATCGTCAGTGAGTTGTCGCGCAACCAGGGGTTCAATGTTTTCAGCATCCTGTAATTGGTACCGTGCTGCATAGCAAATGCCGCCAGGTCCGATATGGATTGTGTTACAGTTATGGGCCTGGTAGGTATAGGCCTGTACTGCTCATGTTCACGTATATGAAAACCCATTTCTTCAGGATTACTGATAATATGCTTGAATGCCACAATACGGAACACATAACGCATAGTTTCTTCTGGCAGCAATACATCATAGTAGTTACGCTGATATTGGTCAGATGCCCTTCGCTCATAACCGGCCATGCCACAGTTATAGGAGGCTGCAGCAGCCGTCCACGAGCCGAATTTATTGTATGCCTCTTTCAGGTATTTACAAGCTGCATCAGTGGCCTTGGCTACATGGTAGCGCTCATCCACTTCCTTGTTCAGCTCCAAACCGTAACGGGGCGCAGTGCCATCCATAAACTGCCAAAAACCCCTGGCTCCTGCGGGAGAGCGGGCATGTGTCAGCGAGCTTTCTGCCACGCAGAGGTATTTAAAATCATCGGGTACACCGTTTGCCCGCAACCTTTGTTCTATAATGGGGAAATACCTTGTCGACAAAAGCAGTATCTGCATAGTGGCCGAATGACGATAGCAGTTGCTCAGTATCTCGTGCTCCAGGTCCTCTCTTACATCCCACCTGTGCAGGGGCACAGGCTCACCAGCAAAACTGATCTGCTGGGGCACATCCGGTACAAACCACTTGTATTGAAGCTTGCGGTTCTTTTTTACATCTACAACTTCTTCATTCTCATCCGTTTCGCGGAAGGAAAAACCGGAAATAACAGCAGCGCTCAACA
>DATCSV010000221.1:0-6731 GCA_036568285.1 Flavipsychrobacter sp.
CGTCCTGGCAGAAACAAGGCAGCCGCATGCTGGTTCTGCCGCGGCCATGCAGGGTAATGGAGGGGTGTATATGCCCGTGCATGTAAAACTTTTCGGGTTCGCACAGCTCGTCATGGCAAAAGACAAAAGGCCCGGCGTCTAACGTGCCTTCATGTAGAGCTATACCGTACAATGTGTAAGAGGCTTCGGGCAGTATATCGTGATTGCCCATCACCAGGTCTATAGATAGCTGGCTGTGTTGCGTACGCCAGAGCGAAAAGCTGTCTACTTCCTTATTCTGCACGCTGTGAAACATATCACCCGCTACTATCAGCCTTTCAGCGTTATGGCTGCGTACCAGCGCCGAAAGCTTTGCCTCATCTGCATGTTGAGCATTCGCAGGTATGGCTATACCGTGTTTGCGGAAATGCCCTGCTTTGCCCCAATGCAGGTCTGAGAGTATAATCGTCTTTTGCGCGGGCCAGTAAACAGCCTTTTCAGGCAGCAGGTACAGTTGTTCGCCTTGTATCGTTATCGGCAGCATCGGGCTGCAAAACTACAAATACATTTGCTGCGGTCAGCGAACAATTACCGGAGCATGATAATATGCACCTGTAATTGTCCATATACTGAACCACCTGTAAAGATCAATCCAAATGTCTGAGTCGTTCCATATTTCCTTTCCTGTATTCATAACACATCGTTTGATAGTATAGACGCAATTTTTGTGCGAAACGCCTATGAATTAATGTAAAAGTTTTGTAAATGAAACTATTGCAGCTTGAAATTAACCGGCAGTTTAAAATTCACTTTTACTGCCTTCCCGTTTTGCA
Source organism: Flavipsychrobacter sp. (assembly GCA_036568285.1). Classification (GTDB taxonomy): domain Bacteria; phylum Bacteroidota; class Bacteroidia; order Chitinophagales; family Chitinophagaceae; genus UBA5543. Next base: position 813 of record DATCSV010000221.1, read on the forward strand.
TACCGGGCTTCCAGGCAGGCATGGCGCTCACTACTCGCAGGGCCTCTTCGTCACATCCGCCGCCTATGCCACGCACAACTTTCGCATGGCTGATGCGCCCGTCTTCGTTCACTATAAATTGTACTATCACCCTGCCTTCTACACCCGTCAGCACTGCCTGCCTGGGATATTTCAGTGTTTTGTTCAGGTAAGCATATATATCAACGTCAAATGATGGCATCACCTCGCTGTAATCAACTACTACAGGAGCTGGTGGCGCAATGGGTGCTGTGCCATTTCCTGTTTTGGTTGTAGTTGCCACGACAGTACCACCGGTAGTACCGGCATTATTAGCCGGCCCGGACTCCCTGCCTGCAAAACTATCTACGGGTGTTGGTGCCGCAATTACTATATCGTCGGGTGCTATGGTGGGCACAGTGTTTTGTATCGTTGGCTTGGCGGCAGTTGGCTCGGGTGGAGTGGGTGGTTCAGGAATAGGTGGTGGAACATCCGGTGTCATTGGACAGTAAATGGTGTGAGGCTTATCAAACTTTTCAAGAATGGCGTCTTCTTCGTTACCCGCAAACGTCCAAATACCAAATGCCAGTATCACACCCGTCAGCCAGGCGAAGGCCTGCACCATGCGCTTGTCCTGGTATTTCCTCAGCGCATAACTGCCGTATTGTTTATTACGGTTGTCGAAGAGAATGTCTAAATAATCAGCCTGTAAGATTTTATTGGTTTCCATAACTCAGCGTTTAATAATAAAACGCAGCTATGGAAGCAATTCCATGAAAGGGTTTGTAATTTGTTTGTCAGGATATCATCAGCAAATACAGATCCTCCACTTCCTTCCTCGCCCACGGTGTCTTCCGCAGGAAAGTCAAGCTCGACTTGATACTGGGGTCGTATTGAAAACAGCGGATATTGATGCGCCTGCCCAGTTCTTCCCAGCCATAGCGCGCATGCAGTTGCTCCAGCATCATCAGCAGGGTTATGCCATGCAGTGGATTGTTCTTTTGTGTTTCAGCCATACTTATGCCTCTTTTATCCTTTCCGCTTTCCACTGCTCCCTGTGCTTGCGCAGCGGGTGGTCTTTCGATTTGTTGAAGATCTTCACACCGTTTTCCCTGCCGGCACGTCTTGCGCGTTGCTCATCAGCGGGCAGGTTCTTCTCTTCCATACAGGTATCGCTGCAGCAGCCCTGTAGTTTTTCGGCACAGGCATCACATTGTATGAACAGCAGGTGGCAGCCATCGTTTTTGCAATTAGTATGCGCATCGCAGGGCTGGCCGCAGGTGTGGCACTCGGCTATCACATCATCGGTTATCCGTTCGCCCAATCGCTCGTCAAACACGAAGTTTTTACCAATGAACTTCACCGGCAAGCCTTCTTCTTTGGCCTTACGGGCATATTCTATAATGCCGCCCTCTACGTGAAAGACATTCTTGAAGCCATTGTGCAGCATATAGGCGCTGGCCTTCTCGCAGCGTATGCCGCCAGTGCAGTACATGATGATGTTTTTGTCCTTCTTATCCTTCAGCATATCTACCGCCATAGGCAGTTGCTCGCGAAAGGTATCAGACGGTACTTCTATGGCGTTCTCAAAATGCCCCACCTCATACTCGTAGTGGTTGCGCATGTCTACTATGATGGTTTCCGGGTCGGCGCTTAGTTCGTTATACTCTTTTGCCTTCAGGTACTTCCCCTTATTGTTCATGTCAAATGTGGGATCGTCTATACCATCAGCCACTATCTTATTGCGCACTTTTATTTTCAGCACCCAAAACGATTTGCCGTCGTCATCTACCGCTATGTTCATGCGTATGCCGTTCAGTTCTGGTGCTGCGGCGTACAGCGCATCCCTGAAGGCTTCGTAATTGCCCGCAGGCACACTTATCTGCCCGTTGATGCCCTCGTTGGCTATGTAGATACGGCCAAACACTTTCAAAGGCTCAAAAGCCAGCCATAGCTGGTCCCTGAATTGTTGCGGCTCTGCGATGTTGAAATACTGGTAGAAGGATACTGTAGTACGTGGCTCAGTTTCGGCCAGCATACGCTGTTTCAGTTCCTCGTTCGATACCCGGTTGTGTAACACTGGCATGGTGTTCCTCCTTCGATTTTAAAACGATGAATAAAAAATAATGTGCAAAGATAATGTTTTCTGATGTTAGATATATGATAGTAGATGATAGATATTATACGCCTGTTCTGCCGGGAGGTTGCAAACTGTAAATTGTCAACTGCTTAATTCTATCTCAGCAGTATAAATGATCCCTTGGTCACTTCTTCTTTGCCGGTCACGCATTTTGCCCTCAGGTAGTAATGGTAGGTATCCATTTCGCACTGTTTGCCATTGAAGGTGCCGTCCCAGCGCTCCCTCGGGTCCGACGATATATATACCCTCTGCCCCCAGCGGTTGTATACCGATAGCAGGTAAAAATCCATATTGCCATACGAGACAGGGTGCCAGCCATCATTGCGGCCGTCACTGTTGGGGGTAAAGGCATTGGGGTAGGAGAAAGTGCAGCATTGCTCAATGTCCGTAAAGCTGATGCTATCGGTATTGATACAGCCATATTCACTGTGCCCTTTCACTATATATGTAGATGGCTGCCTTACCGATGTATAGGCAGAGTCGTTGTAGTACACCACTTTGTCCTCCGGCATCCATTCGTATTTTACGCCGCCTGTCGCCAGCAGGTACATGCCATCACCTATGCATATTCTCTCCGGGGTGTTTAGTATCCTTATATCCGGAAAATCATGTACGGTAACGGTCAATGTGTCTTTTACTGATTCGCATACGCCTACCTGCTGGCTCACCTGCCAACGGTACACGCCTGCAGTGGCCGTACTGTAGGTGGGTCTCATTTCCGACCTCAAACCATCTGCGCCATACCAGTTGATAGTCGCATCGTTTGTTGGCGTCGCCACCAGCTCTTTTACGGCATCACCTATGCAGTGGTCAATATCCTGCACCGCCGGTGGTATGGGGTAGGTGCCTGAGTGTTGCACGGTAAATGTATACTGCGCTTTACATTGGAGTGCTTTAGACTCCGCATACACAGTATAGGTGCCGGGCTTGAAGCTGTCAACGATCACTCCTGTAGTATCCAGGTACTCGCTCAGCACCATGTCGTTGCTGTTCTTTATTGTCACCTTTCGTGGTATGATGCCGTCTTTTATACTGATGGCTATATGCTGGCGGAAAATACAGTTGGTAGGACGGATTATTTCATGCGATATGGTCATGGGGTTCACCACATTCACGGTGTATGCTATCGTCTGGCTGCTGAACAGGGGGCAGGCATCGTCAGTGTATGTGATAAAGAAATTATAACTGCCCACCTGAACGTTCTCTGTATTCCAGAAGAAATCAACAAACGACTGGCCACTGGTGTCATACCCCACAGTTCCTGAGGCGCCCTGCGGCAGGCTGTTGATATTCACTTTTACTTTGTCGCTATCAGCATCGGTGGAATAAATTCTGAAGCTCAGGTCAGGTGTATTGGCACATACATTTACCGTCTGGTTGGTTGATGCCCCGCCCGAAATATTGTTGCTGTCAATAACACCTACGGGGGGATTGTTGTTGCAGTTGTTCAGTACCACAAAGGTCATCTCCCGCATACTGCTGCCTACCAATATGCCGTTTTTATATTCTTCTACCTTATTCACCACCAGCGAGCGCTGCAGTATATCCGGCTGAAAGCTCAACTGGCCGGATGAATTGCTGAAACTGAACGTCCCCGGTACGGCACCTACAGGCATGGCACCGCTATAGGGCTGAATGTATTGCGTGGTGCCACCATCGCCCTTTATTGCGTTCACCAGTGAGAATCTAAGGGAATCATTTTCCGGGTCTACCGCTCCCTGGTTATATTGCTGATACCTGTTGATGCAGAAAAAAGGTGTTGGTATGGCAGTGTAGCCTGGCGACGAGTTGTGTCCTGCCAGGTTATTCAGGGTGGCTTCCAGCGCCATCAGCTGGCCATCTATCCCAAACTGTATGTTAGTTATGTTATTACTGCGTCCTGCCTGTGTGCCATTGTTCATTAGCCCTGCAAATATCATTCTCCAGTTAGCTGAAGGCGGCAGGTCCACAGTGCCTGTATATATGAAGCGGGTGACGCCCGGTAGCGTGCCGAAGGGATTTTTGCAGATGGTCTTATTCGAGTCTTCAGGGCACACGGGCGAAACTTCTTTCCGTTGCATTGTATCTTCAACCAGGAAGAGGTTACTGTACAGCGTAGAGTTGTTCAGTATCCTGACAGACGGCGTCGCGTTTTTTAGCCCGTTGAAATTCTGCCCGCTGCAGTCGCCGTACAGGGTTAGTGTAATGGTGTAGGTATTACCGCTCATATGTGTGTATAGCAGTTCTCCGCCGTACAAGTGTGTTGCAGCAGCTTTGTTACCGCAAACAAGCAGTGCGCACAAAACTGGTGCCAACCATACCCATTTAAACATACGTATCATGTCCTTCCCAAAATTCAGTAATAAAGGGCATCCCAGCAATTTTTTTATGCCGAAATGTCAAAATATGTTGGAATTTTTAACTATTATAGAGCCAATGAGGAATATTATTCTATTGCTGGTGGCTGGCGCGATGCAGATGGTAGCCCTGGCTCAGGAGAAAAAGCCCTTTGTGTTGGTGGTCCATGGTGGTGCTGGTTCTATACGCCCGGGTGCGGTAAGTGCTGCGGACGAGGCGCTGTATAAACAGGGGCTGCAAAACGCACTGAATGCTGGTTACTCTGTGTTGGAGAAAGGTGGCACCGCCCTCGATGCGGTGCAAACAGCTATCGTTACCCTCGAAAATGATTCCATGTTCAATGCGGGCAAGGGAGCAGTTTATGCTGCCAATGGCATGATCGAGTTGGACGCTTCTATTATGGACGGCAGCAATCTGAATGCCGGCGCTGTAGCCGGTGTTACGAACATTAAAAATCCGATCAGGGCAGCCCGGCTGGTGATGGAGCAGAGTGGCCACGTAATGCTGGCACGCAAGGGGGCTGAGATGTTTGCGGAACAATACGGCTGCGAAACTGTAAAACAGTCTTATTTCTGGACCACTAAAACGCGCAATAGTTATAACAAACGAAACGAGGCAAAGGGTAAAAAATCTTACCTGGAGCAGCCGGGCAATACCGACGAAAAATACGGAACGGTGGGGGCAGTGGCACTGGATAAGCAGGGCAACCTGGCGGCCGGCACCAGCACCGGAGGCATGACCAATAAAAAATATGCCCGCATTGGTGATAGTCCCATCATAGGTGCAGGTACCTATGCCGACAATAACAGTTGCGCGGTTAGCTGCACGGGCTGGGGTGAATACTTCATCAGGCTGGGTATGGCCAAGGCCATTGCCGACAGGGTAGAGTTGCTGAATATGCCTGTAGACGATGCGGCAAAACAAATGATACACGACAAGCTGGAAAAAATGGGTGCCACCGGTGGTATTATAGCTGTCGACAGGTCGGGTAATGTCTCCCTGCAATTCAACACGGCAGGTATGCACCGCGCCTGGAAGAAGTCAAACGGGCAAAGTGGGGTTGAGTTGTACAAACAACAATAGCAGACTTTCAATTTAATCTCTATGCCCTTACCTCAACACGGTTTGTGGTCGGCAGGTAGCCGTTTCCCATGCGGTCGATTTTGTCTTTCGTAGTATCATTGCGACTTGTTTGCAAAATTAGTCTCCCCTTTAGGGGGATAGGGGGAAAACCGCGCCTGGAAGAAGTCAACAGGTGAAACGGGTGTGGAATTGTATAAGGAATAATAGAAGTTATTTTACCCCCTCCATGTGGTCGGTGTTCTCACCGTACCGCCAGGCTAGATGTATTAATTAGTCTCCCCGGAATTTATCCCGCCGAGGGGCGGGAGGTGGCGGGAGAATATTTTTATTTTGACAATAATACATTAATTCATTAATTTTGT
>DATCSV010000222.1:0-2234 GCA_036568285.1 Flavipsychrobacter sp.
CGGCAAAGGAAAAGGGGTGAGCGGGAAATAAAAATGCCCTGCGGTCGTAGCAGGGCATTTTGTATAAACAAGAAGATATTATTATTTAGCAATCATCAGCTTACCGGAAGCTACGTTATTGCCCATTTGAACCTGGTAGAAATAAACCCCATTTTGCAGGCTGCTCACATCAAAAGGCATGATATGGTCGCCAATTTCTAATTTACCCATATCCCTTACCATTACTGTACGGCCAGCTATATCCATAACTCTTACAGTTACCTCTGAATAATAGCTCATTTTAACAGCTATATTGGCTTCGTTAGAAGCGGGATTTGGATAAATCAAGGCTTTGTTCTCACCTGCTACTGTCAGTATGGCTTCCGCTATGCCAACAGGTGATTTTTTGAACATGAGGTTTACGCAATCGCTGTTGTTTGCGAGGGCTGGATCTGAAATAGTATCGTTACCACCACCATCAAAGTTAGGTATTGCATTAATACACAGCCTCCTGTTCGAATCAACTGTTTGTGAGTAGTTGAAAGAACGGCCGGGATAATTCAGGTGGAAAGTGTCGTTAACTTTCAATGACCTGTTGAACCTGTTCCAGAATGTACCCTGGTTTGATCCAATAGGGAAAGGAAGAGGAGTGCCGCTTAAAGTCCAGAACCACAGTGTACTGTCGCTCATCTTCAGAGAGTCAGGTCCAAGGTTTTTAATTACAGCAAGCATGTCCACCGATTTACCTACTTCAATAATAGTGCTGGCAGTAGGTTTTACCAATGTCACCTCAAGGTTGATGCTCCTTTGAGCGGAAACGTTGCCAATTGCAGCAACAAAAAGAATCATAAGTAAGTAAATACGCTTCATATTTAATATTTTAGAGTTAAGAGGTAAAGATAGGGATTTCAGTTTGAAAAATTAACCTGTTATTAAGATTAGTTAAGACTATTTAGGCTGTTGATAGTTCCTTATTAGCCCGGAGTTAAGATTATGACAGTAATATTTCATTCGGGTGACAAATAGCCGTTACAGGCATCCGGTCGTCAACTTTATCATGCAATAAATAATACCCCCAAACCCGTATGTACCTCATCGCTTTATTCCCTATCTTGCCGCACACCCTTATGCAGCAGACAGAGTTGAAGCCATATTATGACGTGGTAGTGATAGGCGCCGGCGTGGGCGGACTAACCGCGGCAGCTTTGCTCAGCAAGGCGGGTTTCAGCGTATGCGTACTGGAAAAAGAACCCCATGCAGGCGGCTACCTGGCGGGGTTTCGCCGTAAGGATTTCCGCTTTGACACCGCCATACACTGGCTGAACCAGTACGGCCCGGACGGACTGATAACCAAGGTGTTTGACATGATAGGCAACGACTACCCGCGGGCTAAGGTGCAAAGCAGGATAAAGCGCTATAAAGGGGACAGTTTCGACTACCTGCTGACATCTAACCCCGATGAACTGCGCGACCAGCTCATCAAAGAATTTCCGGCAAGCAAAGAAGGTATTATCCGCTTTTTTAAAGCAGCAAAGAAGATAGGCCATTCATTTAAAAACTTCGGCAATATATTCCGCTCGGAGGAGACCATGGCTCCCCTGGAGCGTATGACCAATAAACTGCGCCTGCTTAAGTTCGCCCTGCCCTTTATACCTTTTATCACCTATAGTGGCGATAAAGGAATGAAAAAAGGGCTGCGGAAATTTTTTAAGGACGAAAAACTGCACGATATTTTTTCGTCGGAAGGAGAACTGTTGGGCTGTTTAGTGCCTATTGGCTGGGCTTACTACCAGGACTTTCAAAGCCCCCCACCCGGTGGCGGACAGGTGATACCCGAGTGGCTGCAACATATAATAGAATATTACGGCAATGACCTGCACTTTAAATGCAATGTGCAGGAAATACTGCTGGAAGGCAATACGGCGAAGGGGGTAAGGCTGGAACACCGGGGCAAAGAGTACACCGTCAACAGCAAATACGTAATAGCCGCATGTGACGTGGAAGCATTGTACGAAAACATGCTGCCCGCACGAGTGGTACCTGCCAAACTGAAAAAGAAACTGCGCGAGGCAGAACTCTATGCATCGTCGGTAACCATATCAGTAGCGCTGGACTGCCCTACAGAACAATTAGGTTTTGGCGAAGAAATGGTACACCTGGCCAGCGAAGCCCATACACGCGACGAACATAGCAGCGGCGACCCCGCCAAAAGCGAACTCATCATACTGGCCCCATCGTGCAGGGACAAGACACTG
>DATCSV010000223.1:0-6674 GCA_036568285.1 Flavipsychrobacter sp.
TAGCCGCACTTTTCAGATCCTGCTCTAACTCACCATTACCCACCAACACGAATTTAAAATTATCGCCCGGCAGCTTATCGGCCAGGTGGAGCAGAAAAAATGGATTTTTCTTATGATTAAATTTCCCGGCGAACAAGACGACGAAATCGCCAGACCGGATGCCTAACTCTTTTCTCCATTTTGCTGCCTCATTTATGTATTCTTCTTTCTTTTCTACGAACCGGTTATTCTCAACCGCATGCGGTACAAATACAAGTTGTTTTTCCTTCAACCCATGTGCCAGGAAATACTGTTTATTGTTAGTACCCACATAGAAAGCATAATCGACAAAGGAATATACATACTTCAGGAATAACCTTCTCAGCACTTGTTTTGCACCACCCTTTTCGTCCAATAGTGTCGAATCGCCCCTGAATAAAACAGGGATTTTCCCTTTGAAGTGCTTCATACAGGCCAGGTGACTCTTAAAAGGCCAGCCAAAAATCAAAACGGCATCAGCGCCCCACGCCTCAATCTCTGCGTTGAGTGTGGGATTAACAATTCCCTTAAAATGATGGGAACCCGGGTTGGCAGATGTGTTTTTTACAAAAGTGTAATTGTAACCGTTCAGCAATGGGATATCCCAACTGACCACCTTGCCAAAACCAGGATCAAACTTTTCATTGGTATTTGACTGTTCCCATGTGTAAAATACTTTCACGTCAATGCCGGGTTCAGCAGCCAATAGTTTGAACCATGGAGCATTGTACTGGATGGGATGAGTAGTAACGATAGCCAACTTCATATTCACGACAGTTAAATATCGATGCCTATTACGTTGTATTTACGTGAAGACTTTATACGCTCCAAGACCCAATTTACGTCTCTTATATATATTGTATTAACTGGCCCGTATGATTCCCAATCTACCAACTTCTTAGTGAACGGCTGGTAGCCATAGGGAAGGAATCCATGTGATAACATGAAATTATGAATATCCTCGTCGGCAATGCCATATGCTTTGCCGCTACCATTTATTTCAATAATTACGGCTTTCAAAGTAGCATCAGCAAACACAGACGTTGCGCCCTGCAATACCTGCCACTCATAGCCCTCCACGTCTATCTTCAAGAGCACAGGCTTTGTATCGCTGAATATAGTGTCAAGTGTTTTTACCTGTACAGATACGGTATGCTCATCCGTATCCTGGTTGAGCACTACCCCATTTATAGTGTCGAAGTTATCAGTGAATTTCAAAACACCCTCTTTATCACCCACACCACATTGCAATGCAGTAATTTTATCCTCTGCGTTATTCACCTTTACGTTCCTCACCAGGTGTCCGTAAGTAACAGGAACGGGCTCAGCCGAGATGGCGAAGGCGCCCGCGTTAACTGACGCGAGGATGCTGTAGACACCCACATTGGCACCTATATCACCAAACATATCATTTTCCCTGAGCATGTGCAATACAAAGCACATTTCATTGAACTCAAGTAAGCCAACGTAGATATTGCCGGTGGCGCCTGTCATCCCTTTACTTACAACCAGTTTACTGTCCTCAACAAGTGTATATACAACAGGATATGGCAAAATTTTCTGGCCAACCTGCCACCTTGCAAACCTCAGTAAGCAGTGCCACTTTCTTTTGGCAGCGAGTGGATGAGACGCGATGCTATTGATTATTTTGAATATCTGCCTCATAAATTATGTCTACTCAACTATGTATTGAATGTTTTCAACAAAGAATAGTGATATGGTATTTATTCCCAGTGTCTTTTTCAGGCCGGAATAGTAGTGATACGCTTTCCTCATAATGTTTGCACTATAGAAGTTCCACTTATCGCTAACTACACGCTGCCAGGTGTATGTTCCGGAAATCTTCCGCCGGATAGATTCTACAGAATCTGTGTCGTCATATATCCATCTCCGGATTGCGTATTTTGTTTGCCATGGAGTAAAGACAGCAAGTCCGTATTGATAGCCCGCCTCCCGGGAAAGCCGGTATGCACTGTGCGGCACAGAGCCATATGGGTATGCTATCGACACTACGGGTTTATCGATAATAGACTCAAGAATAGCTTTGCTCTCGTTTAGTTGCATTATTACTTCCTCGGTATTCCTTTCTCCCAACATTATATGATGGTGCGCATGAGAGCCAATCTCCATACCAAGAGTGTTCAACTTTGCTATATCGTCGCTATCCATGAGGTCAACCTTTGGCAGTCCTTCTACCACATTCCATTCATTATATCCGCCCAAATAGGCTGTGGGCATATAAAACACCGCCTTCATATTACGTTTCAACAGTTCGGGTATTGCAAAGTCCCACAGGTGTTTCGGACAATCGTCAAAAGTAAGAATAATGCTCTTCCGTCCCTTTATCCGCGACGCAGCCATGTCTTCGAAGCCTACCGTGGTGTAATTTTCCACCTGTAAGAAGTCTAATAATCTGGTAAAAGACTTGCAGCTGATATTCCATGGCTTTAGCGCGCCCAGAGCGGGGTCGTCGCTCACGTAGTGCAGCGTTGCTATTGTAGGAAAATCAGGTTTCAGAAGCATTGGTGAGCTATATTATTATCAGGCAGGCACATGTTGACTAATAAAGGTCTCTATAGCCTTGATATTATTGCGATACGTGTGCGCTGCAGCGTATGCTATACGTTCCTTCTGCTTGTCGGCACTATTATGAATGTCCAGGTGTTTAATCACGTCTGCAAAAACTACGGGAAGATTGTCATTGTTCCTTTCGCCGGGCATTTCTATAAGACCTGTACCCTGGTATGTGGTAATATTATTCGAAACAATCACTTTACCTGCAGCCAGGTATTCCAATACTTTATGATAATTCGTGCCCTTGCTCTGATCTTTACCAATATCATAGCATATCAGAAAGGCATCCATCTTTTTCAGTTCTCCGGCCAGCGTATGTACGTCTACAGCACCATGCAATATTACGTTAGGCAATATCGCCAATTTGCCTTTATAGAGCTGTGCCGCAGGGTGAGTATCTGCAGACAGATTGCCATCCTTCATTTCAAATGCACCCCAAAAATGGAATACAACGTCAGTATGCGACGTGACAATTTGTAACAAGCACTCCCAATCGATATCCGGTCGCAAAAAATTTCCCGAAATACCTACCTGTGCAGGCACATTTCGCTCTATCCTTATTTCACTATTAATGAAATAGTCCGCAACCCCATGGTTAACAAACATCTTTGGCGTATCGCAGCGGTACATATCGAGTATTTCCCTGGTGACTGAAAACATTACATCCGCGCGCTTTTCCTGCCCCGGATTTACCGGGTTATCAACCGGCATAAATATCTTCAGGGAGTTATTTGGGAAAGCATTCAGGTGTATAGTGTCGGACACGTCGAACGACCATACAATATCAATAGGGCGTGATATTGTTTTATATATTTTGCGAAGATGGAACTTTAACAGGAAAACATGCAGGGCCGGCACTTTGAACTTTAATAAATAGGGATAGAAAAGCCTGTGCCGGACCACATATAAATTCTCTGTTCCGGATGCTTCAATTTTCACCTGGCCTTTCCTAAGGCTATCACCTTTCTCCGGTCCATTCATGAAATACACAGTATTTCCCATACCAGCGAGTACCGATGCATAGTGATGCTTGGATATAAACATCTTCCCCCAGTCCTGTTGAGAGATAATGATAATTGTCTTGTCTTTAAATTTCAAAACTATTGGTAAAATGAACGGATACAATCGGCTACATACCTGATACCGGCTTCGTTCAACTCGGGGTACATTGGCAATGAGAGTATTTCATCCTGTAATTTTGTAGCTACCGGAAAATCAGTACTATCAACGCCCAAATATCTGTAAGCGGGAAGATTAGGCAGGGCGGTGGGATAATGGATGGCCGTTTCAACGCCTTTTTCTTTTAGATATGACTGCAATTCATCTCGACGATGCGCGCGTATCATATACAGGTGAAACGTGTGTTTAGACTCCGGGCGTACAGCAGGAAGTGTAATATCACTAATGCCCTGAAGGTATTTATTATATAAGGCGGCGTTGGCTATACGTTGTGCGGTCCAGTTGAGGATATGCGGAAGTTTAACAGACAAAACAGCTGCCTGCAAACCATCCATGCGACTATTAATGCCCTCCATTTCATGCTGGTGCTTCTTCAGTGCACCATGGTTAGCATACATCCTGCATTTTTCAGCAAGAGCATCATCATTCGTTATAATGCATCCCGCATCCCCATAGGCACCAAGATTTTTCCCTGGGTAAAAACTGAAGCTTCCTGCTATCCCCATAACACCTGCACGCTTACCATTGTATTCTGAGAAATGTGACTGAGCACAATCCTCAATAACATGAATATTCTTCTCTGCACATAGCTTTAATATACCTTCCATATCACATACCTGACCGTGCAGATGTACAACAACAATAGCTCGCGTCGCATCAGTAAGAGCCTTTTCCACTGCTTCGGTGCTCATACTCATGTACAAATCGTCGGGGTCGGTGAATACCGGTCTGGCGCCTGTCTGCGAAATGGTTTCTGAGCTTGATATCCAGCTATTCGCCGCTGTTATTACCTCATCGCCAGGACCTATACCCAGCATTTTCATTATTATATACAGAGAGTCTGTACCATTACCACAGCTAATAACATGCTTTACCCCGTATAGCTCAGCAAATTGCTTTTCAAATTTTTTTACATTTTCGCCGCCTATAAATGCCGTTTGGGATATTACATTGCTTATTGCATTGTCTATATCCTCCTTTATTCCCTGGTACTGTGCTTTTAAATCAACAAATGGAACTCGCATGAAATTGTCTATTTTATTTTCCTGGCCGGATTACCGGCATATACACCAGGTTCTGATATGTTTTTTGTAACCACGGCACCTGCGCCAATAACTACATTATCGCAAATATGTACCGGCAATATAGTGGCATTCGAACCAATGGAAACATTATTGCCGATAACTGTTGACTTCCAAAGGTCCTTATTGCCACGGGCAGGGCCACCATGCTGAAAAAGATCGTTGATAAACATGACCCCGTGCCCAATGAAACAATCGTTCCCAACAGTTACCAACTCGCAAACAAAAGCATGAGACTGCACCTTGGTATTGTTGCCTATCACTACATCTTTTTGTATCTCGACAAAGGGTCCCACAAAACAATTGTTGCCCAGGCGGCAACCATAGATATTAACGGGCTCAACTATCTTAACGTTTTCGCCAAACTCGGCATTCACAATTTTTGATTGATATAACGTGGGAGAAGCCATCTATTACTTATTGACTGATGAATATATCTTATCGATTATCTCTACTGTTTTCAGCCCTTCGAAAGCACTTGTTGATATTGACGCATTATTACTCAAAACGTCAATCAGGTTTTGATACACATGGTCATGATTGGACATGGACCCCTGGTACGTGCCGTAGCTGTTCGCTTTATTTCCTTCGGGCAGGTTATCTATTTTATATCCGTCAATGTTCTGGTATTCCAACTCATTTAGATATTGACCGCCAATTTTCACCGTCCCCTTTTCTCCAAATATGGTCAATGACCCTTCCATGTTTTTGCCAAAACTGTTAACAGTATAATTGACCGTACCAATAGCCCCGTTGTAAAATTCGAGTATCACCGCCCCGGTATCCTCAAATTCTATTATTCCCTTATGGTCGTAATTGTCCATGTAGGCATGAGCGGATTTAACATCACCCACCAGCCAATAAAGAAGATCGATAAAGTGAGAAAACTGGGTGTATAATGTGCCGCCATCCAGGTCTTTGGTGCCCTTCCATGAGTTTTCATAATACTGCGGATTTCTGTTCCAGAAACAGCTAAGCTGCAAGCTGTATATCTTACCAAACTTACCTTCATCTATAGCGGCTTTTACGGCTGCGACCGGCGGGTTGAACCTGTTTTGCTTAATAGCAAACAAACGCCTGTTATAACGTTCCGCAGTTTTTATCATTTCGCCACAGTCATGTACGTTAGTCGCCAGCGGTTTTTCGCATAGCACGTGAAAGCCTGCACGCAATGCTGAGATACTATGCTGGGCGTGCAGACCATTGGGTGAGCATATCGAAACTACTTCAACGTCTTTCTCATTAGCCAGCAATTCATTAATATCGTAATATGCCCTTGCATTATATTGAGCTGCCAGGGCATCGGCCTTGTCTTTATCAATATCGCACACCGCCACCAGTTGTGCCTGGTTATTGATATGCTCGGCATGGCGATTGGCAATTCGACCACAACCGACTATAGCAAAACGCAATTCACTTTTTTTCATTTCTACCTATTTAAAGAATATCTCCTATTAATAAAAAATGCTTTCAGACGGGAAACTAATTAGTACCCCCATACCCTTTTTCTGAAAAACAAACATACTACCTGCAGCCACGGCAGATGCACCCACCGCCACGGCCTCCTTCAAGTCCTTTACTGAACCGGCACCGCCACAAGCAATGAGCGGTACAGCAACTTTTTCAGACACCGTCTTTATCATGTCCAGATCGTAACCTGACCATGTACCATCACGTTCTATGCTGTTCAACATTATTTCGCCTACTCCATACTCCTGCAGTTTCACCGCCCAGGTCAGAGGATCATAAGTGGACTTTCGCGACCCGGAGATAGCGTACACTTTACTCTTGCCAAAAATATTTTTCTTATAGTCAATACTT
>DATCSV010000224.1:0-4980 GCA_036568285.1 Flavipsychrobacter sp.
CCCTATACGCTGCATGTTGTCCATAAATGTCTTTTTGTCTGTTTGTATAAGTTGTATTGGTTAGCGACTCTCAACCTTCTTCGTTAGTATTTCAGGGGCGGGCATTACACATCGGAAACCAATGTAAGAATGTGGCACATCCTGTATTTCGTAGTTGCGGCTATAGGGGCTTAACGATTGCGCATTGTCCTTCCAGGAGCCCCCGCGTACCACTTTCCGCTTCATAACGTCCGGATCATTTTCCGATGCTTCATAAATAAGCACAGGGTTCTGATCGTGAACAAAAGCCCAAGCCGACTCATTGTAGGCATCGAGTACCCACTCAGCAACGTTGCCGTACATATTGTATATACCGAATTCGTTGGGAGAGTAAGACATCACATGCATCGTATAAGAAGAGCCGTCCTGCGTATAGCTACCCTCTCCCTGTTTAAAGTTCGCTTCCAGGCGTCCTTTTTTATCGCGTGGTATCCGGAAGCTGTCAATGTGTTCGTAACTGATCTCTCCCTGGGCAGCATATACCCACTGTGCCTCTGAGGGCAGGGTATATGGCAGGTCATAGCCCATGATATATTTACTTGCTTTCTTCCTGTCTGTCGTATTGGTGCGCCATATGGTGTAGGCCATGGCTTGTTCCCAGTTCACGCCCACTACGGGATAGTCATCATATGCCTCGCTGCTGAAGTAAGCTTTGGCCATCATTCCATTCTGCGAATTCGGGAAGTCGCTTGCCCAAACCCGCGTATCGGGGTATATATTCACCGTTTCTGTTACATACTCGTCCGGTTGTCCTTTCTTCCCCCGTTTCAACCTGGTGTATGTGTAATTCACTTTCTCCCGATTGATATCACCATGTGCAAACATGGGTTGGAGCTTATTCTGTATATCAACATCATTACTTCTCCAAAGTGGTTTATTCTTATCCAGTTTGTCCCAGTTGATGTATTTATGGGCAGAGTCCCTGTTGCGGTTGGTGAAATACTTGTCGTCATTCAGGTAGGTGGTGACCGCAATGGAATCAATAACCCAGTTAACAAATTCCTTGTACTGCTTATTGGTCACTTCAGTTTTGTCAATAAAGAAAGGGCTGAGACTTACTTGTTTGTAGCCCGTGGAGTCGCTATTCTGGGTATTATACTTGATGACGATGCTGCCCCCGGGCACATATACCATTCCGTCGGGTGCCGGTATAGAATTGCGGTTGTACGCTCGCACGCGTTTTTGCGCCTCTACAGAAACGGGCAGGTGTATTGAGAATGCAACAAGCATTATAGATATGTACTTGAAATACATAAGCAGACTGTTTAAGTATAGAATCCTCTTTATATGTACGCCGGCAGGAACACCCCGCCGGGGTGAATTTTTTTACAAACAAGTTTCGTTGTAAAAAGTTGAACAAATCTCGTGCGTTTGTATTTAGCTACAGATAGCCAATGAGAAAGACAAAGAAAACATCACAGGAAAATAATGAATTGATAACCTTTGAGTTGGGCTGCAAGCGTTAAAAAATAAAGAAGCCTGCGTTGTATCGCGAGGCAGCTTTTATAGTATGCCGCGAGAACGGTTGGATATGCCTATTGCCTTTTAGTCCACCGAATTGTATCAGATGACAATAAAAGTTATTTAGCTTTGTTTGCCTTAACGATAAGTTGGTGTAACAGAAAAAGCAATAACATCTATAAAAAAATGCACAACGTACTATTTGACTTTATATCAAAATACATCTCTCTGACAGAAGATGAGAAAAACGCATTACTATCGTTAGATATATTCCACTCAGTTAAGAAAGGGACTATTTTACTCAAAGAAGGACAATATTCGAAAGAAAGTTACTTCGCTCTAAAGGGCTGTATCCGAACTTATTACATAACAGACGGAGAAGAAAAAACTACTGCTTTCTATACAGAAATGGAAGCTTTGACACCCCCTTGTGTCATAAGCAAAACTCCGTCTGAATATTATATAAGTTGTATAGAAGACTCTATACTTTTAGTTTCCAATTCTGATATGGAAGTAGAAGTAAACAGTAAGTTTCCGAAATTTGAAACAATGTGTAGAATTTTGTCGGAAGAATTGTTGGCTAAACAGCGAATAGACTTCGACGAGTTTAAGACCACTTCACCTGAACAACGATACCTGAACTTACTACAAAAAAGACCTGACCTTATACAGCGTGTTCCACAACACCAGTTAGCGAGTTACTTGGGCATCAAACCACAATCATTAAGCAGGCTAAGAGCAAGAATTCTTGAAAAAAAGAGCTAACACGTATTTCTTAACTTAAGTGAACGGTTGTTCGTGTCCCGCCAATCTACTTTTGCAGCTTCGTTTAAAATTGTTTAAAATATATGCAAAAGAAGGTTTTACAGATTGTACTTGCCCTGGTGTTGGCAAGCGGTTTACAGGCGAACGCACGATTGGGCAAAGAAGACAGTACTTATAAAAGGTTTTATATTGGGAGTTCGTTGTATATGTTAGGGAATTTTATTCCAAATGACAAAAATCCTCCGGAATACGTACAGTTAAATGTGGGCTATAGGATAACACCTAAAAATGTTATCTCCCTTGAATTTAAAAGATCTATTTATGCCTGGCCACTAGGTATCCCATTTGGCCCATCATTTGACGGGCCGGGGCTAAACTACCCCGGACATGCACGCATACTTGCACCTACATTAGGATACCAGCGTTTTTGGTGGAAGGGAGTCTATACATCCATTTATGCATTGAATGCTTTTGAAAAATACATGGATGAGAATAAGAAAAAGATTGGGAATGGATATACGTTATATCTGAACGTCCATGTTGGTTACCAGTTTAAGTTCTTTAAAAATCGCATATTTTTTGAGCCGGCTATCGGATGCAGCTATTGGCCGGTAAGGACTAATGTACCGGAATCATTTAAACCAGTAGAAGAAAAATGGCCTAACTACTTTATTCAACCAGGGCTTCATTTTGGGTTTAATTTTTAGCGTCCATATCCAGGAAATCAGTTACAGGCCATTCAAGAATTCTTGAAAAAAGAGCTGACACGTATTTCTTAACTTAAGTGAACGAGTTATCGTATTTCACCAATCTACTTTTGCCGCATCGTTTAACATCCATAAAAAATACATGCAAAAGAAAATTTTACAGATTGGACTTGCCTTAGTGTTGGCAAGCAGTTTACAGGTGAATGCACAATATGCTAAAACAGACAGCACTTACAAACGGTGGTTTGCCGGTAGCACGATATTTTTATTAGGTAACTTAGCTACTACTAATCCCCCAAACTTCGCTCAACTCAATTTTGGCTACAGGATTACAGGAAAAGATGTAATTACATTAGAACCCAAAACGTGGAAATATGCCTGGCCGAATGGTATCCACCCGTTTTTAAGCAAATCATACGGAAAGCCGGAAGAAAAATTTCCCGGATATGTTCGGGAGTATGGTATATCAGTGGCTTATCAGCGATTTTTGTGGAAAGGGTTATATGCTGAACTGAATGTAATGCCTTCTTTACAAACTTTTGTGAACGACAAAGGCCGAAAAATCGACAATGGGTTCCAGGTTTTCAATACATACCGTATTGGGTATCACATAAAACTTTTTAAGGATAGATTTTTTATTCAGCCATCATTTGCCATGACTCACCGAGCTTATCATACACAACTGCCAGAT
This sequence comes from Flavipsychrobacter sp., assembly GCA_036568285.1. Taxonomy (GTDB): domain Bacteria; phylum Bacteroidota; class Bacteroidia; order Chitinophagales; family Chitinophagaceae; genus UBA5543. The sequence goes on from DATCSV010000224.1 coordinate 3,664, forward strand.
GGTTTTAAAAAGCTGGATGATAAATGGTCAAAATTCGTCTTTCCTGAACCAGGATTTCATTTTGGGTTTAATTTTTAATCCCTCATTTATGATTATAAAAAAAGACAACTAACATATTTATTCAAATTGAAATAATGAAAATCATGAAAAGAACACTTGGTGTATTACTTCTATTTTTTGGTGCATTACTTTTATTTACTGCATTTTTTACCGGTTGTGGCAAGGCTAATGATAATAGTACTTCACCAAACACTTATCCGAAACAAGTATCTGTAACGTACCGTGTGAGTAGTCAATCTGAAACAACACTCAACAGCACGCACTATACCAATGAAACAGGCGGCTTAAACCAGGTACAAAATTTTGAATTGCCGTTTAGCAAATCTGTCTCTATGTCGGTCAACAGCGGCGATGATTTGTACTTAAGTTATTCTGATCCTGATGGGCCAAATGTAAAACTGGAGATTTTGGTAGATAACACAGTGGTAAAGACACAAACTTTTACCGGAAACTCGGGAGCTATTGACTATTACTTTCCGTAGAGCTTCACCTGATTCGACAGGGGATGATGCTAACAAAGACAATTTAACTAAAAACGCCATTTAAGACTGCATACTTCAAATCAACGACTAACTTAAAATGACGACTAACTTCAGTTCTGAAAAGATGGGAAAACCACAAAACTCATTGAAAGATACCAAGGTCAGTATAAAACTAAAACTTGCTACGCTGTGGACGAGTTCTATGTTTCTCTATATCTATGTTGACTATTTCCACTTATACATGCCGGGGCAGATGGATGATATTCTGAAGGGTAAAGTGTATGTATTTGATATTACGCAGGGATTTCTTTTGGCAGCACTCATTTCAATGTCAATTCCCACACTGATGATATTCCTTTCTGTTGTACTGCCGGCTAAGGCAAATCGCTGGGCAAATATCATTAGTGCCGCGGTGTTTATTCCATATGTATTATTCAATTTGGCCGGACTGGTATGGACACACATGGTGCTTGCCGCTGCTGTAGAAGTCGTTCTTCTTTGCTTGATTATCCGTTATGCATGGAGATGGCCTCGTGTTGAAGGATGAAAAAACCATAAAACGAAAGATTAGACAAAAACGACGACGCCAATAATATTCCTGATTATTGGCGTCGTCGTTTTGAAGTTGTATCCCCACAAAAAAATACATGATAGCTAACCTGCAATGGATCGTACCAAAAGAAAAAGCCTTTCTAGGTTTATGACCTGAAAGGCTTTTGAAGTGGTGTGGGAGGGAATTGAACCCCCGACACAAGGATTTTCAGTCCTTTGCTCT
>DATCSV010000225.1:0-5791 GCA_036568285.1 Flavipsychrobacter sp.
ATTGCATTGTTGTTGAGCCGGGCAATAATTTTTTCCATGTTTGATAAAGAAAGGAAACCGTATATGAGGCCGTTCATTGCTGACGAGAATAACAATATCAAATCATACCACAGCGGTATGTGCTCTCTTTCCGTCAGGTGAAAAAGATCTGTTATGATATACATGGAATTAGGAAAGAATAATAACCATAAACCTGAATAACCCAAAAGTCTTAGTTTGTTATTTGTCTTCAGGGCTTGCACGCTCAGGAATAATGGTATCGCTGCGAGGAAAATATTCCATAGCAGGAACGAGAACATGAGTTGCGAGGTGTATGCTACCCTGATAGTAATGAGCAGTACGCTGAAAGACGTAAGGGGTATTAACCATTTATACTTCTGCATTGTCGTTTGTTTAACTTGTAAATACAATAATTCCCGTAATGACACTGCACAACGCAGCAATCAATACAGCGCCCGCAGCGATATCTTTGACCTTTTTTATCGCCGCATTAAACTCATTGCCACACGTATGGTCACATAGTTTTTCCAGTGCGGTGTTTACGGCTTCCGTTATCCATACTATGCTTATGGCAAAAACAATAGCCAGCCATCGTGCCATAGATAGCTCTGTAATGATACCGGCTATTACTACCAGGGTAGTAATAGCTAAATGTATCCGTGCATTAGGTTCTGTCAGTATCATTTGTTTTAAACCCTCTATGGCAAAGCCAATGCTTCTCAGCCGGGTACCAAAGTATATTCCCTTACTGCTTTTCATCTTGTGTTGTTTTATGCATGTTATGCCAATCGATACGCCGTGAATAGTACATGATGATTGCTACTATCAGGAACAGACCTATACTGCCAAATAAAAGTGCATAATCTTTCAGTTGTATCAGGAAGAAAACATATCCGTACAGAGTAGTGAGCGCTGCCATAAAACCTGCGGCAACACGCATCTTACTGAATATGGATTTTGTATGCCATGTTATCAGCATTACTGTGGCTGACGCCGCTATCAGGTAAGCCGTATTGAACCCTGTGTACTCTGATATCGATAACAACAAAGTATAGAATATGCACAGGGCTATCCCAACCAGTATATATTGCAGTGGATGGACGGAACGTTTTTGAATTATTTCGAGAAAGAAGAATACCAGGAATGTAAGTGAGATAATGAGAATAGCATATTTGACGGAACGTTCAGTTTTGCTGTAGTGGTCTGCCTGCTGAATGAGTTTAACACCGAAGGCGGACTTTTTAAAATCCGGGTAAGCGCCATCTTTCCAGTATTGCGGATATCCCCTGGACGCCTGCAGTATTTTCCAACTGGCAGAAAAGCCTGAATCAGACAACATTGGTATCCTGTCCGGTAGATATTTACCGTCAAAGGCAGGTGAGGGATATGTGGAACTGATATTTACCGTTGTCGTTTTGCCCGAGGGTGTAAAATACAGTTCGCCTGTTCCTTTTATTTTCAGAGTGATATGAAACGCAGTTTTCACACCCGGTTGCACAGTTACCGGCGCATCCAGCGCTTCTTCCATGGCTTCGTTGGCAGCCATTATGGTTTCCATTTTTCTTTCTTGTGTTCCCCATTTCAATACAGGCTCGTCTTCTAATCCTCGTGAGTCGCTAATACCCATTGCCAGGGTTGCTTTTCCCCAGTCTATACTGTCCACGTCCACTACCTCGCTGTCAATAGTTCCGAGGTCAAATTGTCCTGACAACTCCAGGGCTGACCGGTATACAGTGACATTATACAGGCTGCGGTGCCTTACCTCAGGAAACACTTTGCCGTTAATGACAAACTGTTCCGGCAGGATATGTATAGTTCTTTTATTCCTGATTATTTTACCTTCTTTGTCCGTTGATGTCGTGTAATAGGGTACACTTAATACAGGCCCTGTTACTGTTTGGCTATGTGCCCACTTGCTGCTTACTTCTTCTATTACTTCCTGTTGCCTGCCCGACCGCTCGGTTATTAATACCATTATGTATGCGGTAGGTATCAGCATAATGAGTACGAGAAAGCCTACGAAAAAACCTTTGGCAAGGGTTTTATACTTTTCGAAAAACGATTGTTCCGGCCGATTGAATTGTTGTTCCATAATTTTATTTTTTAAAAGTGCTTTGAATTGCAAAGTGAGTTAAGCAAAAAAATATTAATTGAGTTTTTTAATGATTTCTTCCAGAGCGTCCAGGTGTGCCCTGAATGCTTTTTCTCCGCTTTTAGTGATAGAGTAGGTAGTATTCGTTTTGCGGCCGATAAACCCCTTCTGTACCTTGATGTAGTTGTTCTCTTCCAGTGTTTTCAGGTGCGATGCCAGGTTGCCATCCGTTACGTCCATCAGTCCCTTCAGGTCATTAAAGTTCAGTTGGTCATTTACTGCCAACGCACTCATGATGCCTATCCTGATGCGGCTGTCGAATATTTTATTCAGTTGTTGTATCGGATCTTTCATGTCTACTTGCCTGCCCCTGTTTTATCGTACTTGTTCCACATGATAATGCCGTACAAGATATGCAATACTCCGAAACCTAAGGCCCAGAAGGTAAGCCCATACCCGGGCCAAAACATATTGATAAATCCCAGTCCTAACTCTGAGTACCCAAGGTACCTGATATCCGATATTGTGTATTTGCTGCCGTTGATGAGTGCCAGGCCATAGAACACCAGACATGCCGGGGCTATGTACATCTCGTGCCCGTTGGACAGGAATAGTAAGGAGAACAGTCCTCCTGCCACCAATGGTATGGCCATATGGCCCAACATACGTCGCGAAGCGCTGTTCCATACCTTATGGCCGTTGCTCTTGGTTTTTTTCCAGGTGAAATAATATCCGCCCGCAACTGCCACCAGTAGCACGGTCAGGGCGAGTCCCACAAACTTAAGTGTGATATCACTGTACTCACCCGCGGTAATAATGCCTGCCGGTGCTGCCAGGTACACTTCGTGGTTGGTATCCGGCATGTCATTCAGCCACAGGTACGCAATATATGCTCCTGCAAGCCCTACAGTTCCTGCCCATATACCACTCCAGCCACTGAGTGTTATAAATTTTGCCGAGCGCTCCATGATTGCTCTTATATCCCGCAGGGCCTGAACGGAAAGCTCTTTTTCATTATCCATACAAAAGCACTTTGAATTACAAAGCAAGCGATTATATTTTTATAAATCAAGAAAATGGTTACTTATTTTTGTTAAATAGTTCTGTATATTCATCAGTTTTGGAACAGTCATTAAACATCTGGTCAATACTTATACTGCTGGCGGCATTGCTGGGGCTGGTTTTGTCTTTTATTATGTGGATTAGGGATGCCGCACCTGCCTCCAACAGGTGGCTGGCTTTGTTTATTTTCTTAGTATCAGCTTTTTTTGCCGAGTATGCGTTGTCTGTGTCAGGAGTACACATTATTGACCCCCGGAATGGCTTTATCACCTACCCGTTGCTGTTCTTCGTAGGGCCATTTTACTGGCTGTATACTAACAGGCAATTTCAGAAAACAGATGCTTTTAACGACAGGGACCTTGTGCATTTTATCATACCTACCTGTATGCTGCTGGCCATTACTATCATCAGGCAGATGTCACCCAATATTAGTAAGGATGTGAAATACCTGTCTGTAGCTATACTGATAGCCCATCTGTATATATATATATTCTACTCTGGCAGGAAGGTAGTGGAAACAAGGGCTGCACTACGGGAAGTGATGTCGAATGTGGCTTTTGACATCAAGCTGCTGCAAATGAAAAAGTTCTCGTCTATATTTACAGCATGGACCATTGTAGGGCTTACCATCATTATCATATTGACTACCATCAAAACCCATTTCATTTTTATTGATTGCCTGTTGGTGTTCATCACGTCTTTTCTTATTACGTCGTTTGGATATACGGTAGTGGTGAAGCACGCTGTATTCAAAGAGGTGCATGAGCTGGACATCATACCCCGTGTTATTAATACCACCAATAAAACCATCATCCTGTCTGCGGAACAGGTGAATGTCATACAGCAGAAACTGGAAAGCTATTTTACAGAATACAGGCCATATACCAAGCACAACCTGATGCTGGATGAAGTGGCCGCTGCGATAGACGAATCTGAAATGAACCTGTCCATCGTCATCAACAGCCAGTATGGGCAAAACTTCTTCGACTTTGTAAATAGCTGGCGCAGCACGGGTAAACCCGCTACCAAATAAAAATGCCCCCGCAACGCAGGGGCACCTTCAAAATATTTATAATGAACCTTAGTTAGCGCTTACTGCTTTCTGTACCAGGTCTGCAGCTTCGCTCAGCAATATGGCCGATTGTACTTTCAGGCCTGAATTGTCGATAATCTCTTTAGCAGCCTCGGCATTGGTACCCTGCAGGCGTACAATGATGGGTATGTTGATATTGCCCATATTCTTGTACGCTTCTACCACACCGGCAGCTACACGGTCGCAGCGAACGATGCCACCGAAGATGTTGATGAGTATGGCTTTTACATTAGGGTCTTTCATAATGATGCGGAAACCGGCTTCTACCGTTTCTGCATTAGCCGTACCACCTACGTCCAGGAAGTTAGCGGGCTCGCCACCTGCCAGCTTGATCATATCCATGGTAGCCATAGCCAGGCCTGCGCCGTTTACCATACAGCCTACGTTACCATCCAGTTTCACGTAGTTCAGGTTATGTTCGCCAGCTTCTACTTCTGTAGGGTCTTCTTCGTTTACGTCGCGCAGATCGGCCAGGTCGGGGTGGCGCACCAGGGCGCTGTCGTCCAGGCTCATTTTGCAGTCTACGGCTATTATTTTATCGTCGGCCGATTTGAACAGCGGGTTGATCTCCAGCATGGCACAGTCCAGCCCAACGTACGCATTGTACAGGTTGGTTACAAACTTCACCATGTTTTTGAAAGCAGTACCGCTCAGCCCCAGGTTGAAGGCTATCTTCCTGGCCTGGAAAGCCTGCAGTGGCATATTAGGTGCAACCCACTCTTTGAATATTTTATCAGGAGTGTTGTGCGCCACTTCTTCAATGTCCATACCACCCTCGGTGCTGTACATGATAACGTTCTGCTTCCTGGTACGGTCCAGCAGGATAGACAGGTAGAACTCCTGGCGCTCGCTGGGGCCATCATAATACATATCCTGCGCTATCAGCAGCTTGTGCACGGTTTTGCCGGCGGGGCCTGTCTGGATAGTAACCAGGGTATTGCCCAGTATGTTTTTTGCTGTTTTTTCTACGTCCTCAACGCTTTTCACCACCTGTACGCCGTGTTGCTCGGGGGCTTCTTTCATAGTGCCCTTGCCGCGGCCACCGGCGTGTATCTGTGCTTTTACTACTACAAACTTGCTGCCTGAATCGGAGGCGATGCGCTTGTATGCGTTCACTGCATCGGCGGGGTTGCCCACGGCCACACCTTCCTGCACGGGAACATTATAACGTTTCAATAATTCTTTGGCTTGATATTCATGCAAATTCATGACTGCAATTTTTTTATAATACCGCGCGAAGATAACAGAATTTGGGCAGGTTTCTTAGCGAAATTTTCACTTGCATAATGGTTAGGTCTAATATGTTAGCTGTGTTGTCAGCCACCGGGCGGTGCCGGGTTGTCGTGGTGCTTCATTTTGTTAACTGTTGTTAACTCAACAATGTCTTTCTTTTGCGTTAACGAGCTCACGGGTTCGGTTGTTAACTCAACAGCGCTCTTCCTTTGTGTTTTATTTCTTGCGAGTGTCCTGCGCAAGGGTTCCCCCTTTCCCCCTGAAGGGGAGACCCGTTTCGGGTTTGTGATTGTCCGGTGGGAGTGTTCCAC
>DATCSV010000226.1:0-12487 GCA_036568285.1 Flavipsychrobacter sp.
CCGCCACCGCCGATAGAAGATGTCATAATACCGGAAGAGGTAGAAGCGCCGGCAGCAGAAGAAATCGTCCCACCGCCACCGAGAGAAAGGCGCACCGTAAAGTCGATACTGCACGAAAAACAAGACGACAACCTGATACCACCAATATATACAGAAGATTACTTCCTGCACCAGGGCATGCATGTGTCCAACGACCTGCCCGAGGATATCGGCAACCCCGACCATAAGCTGAGCATGCAGGAGCAGCAGAAATCGCTGATGGTAGTGATGAGTTTTTCTGAATGGCTGATGTACTATAAGAAGAAGAAAAAGCAGGAAGAAGAACAAGAGCAGGACCAGAAAGACCTGCGTACCATGTGGCAGAAAGAAAAGCTGGCAGCAGCGCTGGAGGAAGAAAATGAGGAAATACCTGAAAATGTATTTGAAATGGCGGTGAACTCCATCACCAAGGAAGAGGGGTTGGTGAGTGAGTCTTTGGCTGAGGTGCTGGTGAAGCAGGGCCGCTACGACCGTGCCATTGATATGTATAAGAAATTAAGTTTGCGTAAACCGCAAAAAAAGGCTTATTTTGCCCGGAAAATAGAAGAAATATTAAAAGAAAAGTAACTTATGGTAACTCTTATTGCGATAATAATAATGCTGGCTTGCGTGGTTTTGGCCCTCTTTATACTGGTACAAAACCCTAAGGGTGGCGGGCTTTCCGGTACTTTTGGCAGCGCCAGTTCGCAAATCATGGGTGTGAAGCAGTCCGGTGATGTAATGGAAAAAGGTACATGGTACACTATGGGTATTATTGCTGCCCTGGCCATCGTATCGGTGATGTTCCTCACCTCTCCTAAAGAGCGCTCCGCGACACCAGCACGCACAGGTGCACCTGCACAGCAACAAGCACCTGCCAACTAAGGCGGTTTTATTATTAAATAACTAATTCGTACCCGCTCTGAAATATTGAGCGGGTATTTTTATTTTTACGCTGATGAACGCACAAAAAGGAAAGAAGAAGAAAAGCGGCACCGGTATCTGGATACTATTGTCTGTGCTACTGGTATTAGGTGCTGGCGCGGCTGTGGCATATAAGGTATTTGGCCCCAATACCGGGGACATGCACAAAGGGGAATACCTGTACATACCCACCGGCGCATCTTATATGCTGGTGTATGATGAGCTGGTGACCGGAGGCTATATAGATGACGCAGCCAGCTTCGACATACTGGCGAAAAGAGCCAACTACCCCAGCATGGTGAAGGCTGGTAAATTCAAGATAAAGAAAGGCACCAGCAACTACGACCTGATACGCAAGCTGCGCTCAGGCAGGCAGGAACCTGTAAAACTGGTGATTAATAAGCTACGCACCAAAGAAGATTTCATAGATATAGTGAGCAACAACCTGGAACCGGACTCGGCGGAAATAGCCGGTGTGCTGAATGACAATAGTTTTTTGGCCACACATGGATTCGATACCAATACAGCAATGGCTGCCGTGATTCCTGACACTTACGAATTTTACTGGAACACCAGTGCCGAAAAAGTATATACCCGCCTGGCTGAGTATTATAAGAAGTACTGGACAGATGACCGTGTTGCATTGGCAGACTCATTAGGTCTTACACCAAAAGAAGTAATCATACTCGCATCAATAGTAGAAGAAGAAACCAATAAGAACGACGAGAAAAGCAATGTTGCATCCGTTTATCTTAACCGCATAAAAAAGAACATGCCGTTACAAGCAGACCCTACGGTTAAATATGCAGTAGGTGATTTTGCGATAAAGCGCGTATTGAAGGTTCATACCGAATTTGATTCTCCATACAACACATATATGTATGCCGGACTACCCCCGGGGCCCATCAACACGCCATCAAAGGCTACCCTTAATGCCGTACTGCACACAGAGCCTACCGACTACCTGTACTTCTGCGCCAAAGAAGATTTCAGCGGGTATCACAACTTTGCGAGCAACTATAACGAGCATATGAAAAATGCCCGTGCCTATCAAAAGGCATTAAACGAAGCGGGGATAAAATAATTATCCCCACTCCCCTCTCAGTTATTTATTTACTACCACAACCTTACCCTCATACTATCGGGCAGGTACATTTTATTACCCGGTTGTACATTGAAGGCTTCGTAAAATTCAGGCACATTTGGAAAGGGACCGTTTACCCTGTACTTAGCGGGTGAGTGTACATCCGTCACCAGGCGGCTGGCCAGTTCTTCTTTGCGCATGTCGTACATCCATCCCAGTGCATAGCCCAGGAAGAAACGTTGCAAAGGCGTAAAGCCACTGATTTTTTCTCCCTTCTTATAAGTTTCCGTTTGTTTGAAGGCATCGAGTCCAATCAGTATCCCGCCCAGGTCGGCCAGGTTCTCGCCTAATGTGGCCCGCCCGTTAATGCGTTGCGTGTCCACGGGCATAAAGTTATTAAACTGCTGCACCAGTACATCCGCACGTTTGGTAAATTCATCTTCATCCGTTTTCGCCCACCAGTTTTGCAGGTTGCCTTTATCATCGTATTGGCGGCCTTCGTCATCAAAACCGTGTGTTATCTCATGCCCTACAGTAGATGCAGCAGCATAGCCATATACCAGGGCATCGTCCAGTTCTTCATCGCGGTAGCCCGGCACTGTGAATATACCTGCGGGTAGTACTATCTCGTTGTTAGAAGGATTGTAATAGGCATTGTATGTCTGCGGTGTCATATCCCATTCGCTCCGGTCAACCGGCTTGCCCAGTTTATTCAGTTCATACTCGTTCCACCAGCGATTGGCGTGCATCATATTCACTACGTAGGGACCGCGCTCTATCTTCATGGCAGAGAAGTCTTTCCATTTATCAGGATAGCCTACTTTCTTTTTAATTGCAGCCAGCTTTGTATATGCCTTCTGTTTGGTGCTGTCGCTCATCCAGGTGAGCTTGTCGATACGGTTCTTATAAGCCGCGCGTACATTCTCTACTATATCTTCGTAGCGCTTTTTAGCTTTTTCGTTAAAGTATTCTTTGGCAAACAATTGTCCCAGTGCTTCGCCCATAGCGTCTTCTTCTGCACGCAGCACACGTTTCCAGCGTGGTTTCTGTTCTTTGGCGCCGTATATCTGCCTGCTGTAGAAGTCGAAATTAGCATCCACAAAACCGCTGCTGAGGTAGCCGCCCATATCCTTAACCAGGTGAAAGGCCATGTAGTCTTTCAGCACCTGCATATCTGTGCCTGCTATCAGCTTATCCAACTGCGTATAGAATTCGGGCTGGCCTACTATCACGCTGTCTATGTTCTTAACACCTATGCGCTGCAGCGTGGCCGCCCAATCAATAGTGGGTGATACCTTTTTCAGCTCAGCTATCGCCATTTTGTTATAATTGGCATAAGGGTCGCGCAGCTCTTCCAGTTTCCCAGACTTTTCAGCAAGTTGTTTTTCCAGCTCATATATAGCTCTTGCTTTGCTGTCTGCTTCAGCAGCCGGTATGCCTCTCAATACCAGCATACGGGAGATGTAAGCAGGATAAGCATCCCGTATCTTAGTTGTGCGCTCGTCGGTATTAAAGTAATAATCGCGGTTGGGCAAGCCGATACCGCCCTGCCACAGGATATACGACATCACTTCGCTGTTCATGGCATCCTGCGTCACACCTTCGCCAAAGAAAACGCCCACACCATATTTATGCATTTCAGCAGCCTGCATCATTACATCTTCTTTGGTTTTCATGGCCGCTATCTTGTTCAATTCAGTTTGAAGCGGAGCTATGCCTTGTTGTTCTATTGCGGCTGTATCCATAGCGCTTTGCCAAAAATCGGCAATTTTCCTGCCAGTGCCGGATTGTTCGTTGTTCCTGACCGCTTCTTCGTTGATGTGCTTCAGGCGGGCGTACAGTTCTTCCTGCACCAGGTAGGCGATGCCCCAGCTGGTTTCATCGTTGGGTATAGGGTTATTTTTTATCCATCCGCCATTGGCGTATTGAAAAAAATCGTCGGCGGGATTGACCGTAGTATCCAGGTTTGTATATAGGATATCCGCCTTGGTTTCTTTCTTTTCTTCGTTGCTACAAGCCACAAGCACTGTTGTAGCTGCTATCAGTGTTATGAACGTCTTGTTCATCATTGGTTTTGAAAATTTGAATGCGAATGTAGTGAGATTTTGCATCTGTACTGCCAGCAGAAGATGCTATTTACTCCCCTGGCCTTCACCAATCATGGGACGAAAACGCAAATGGGCCTGCTATGACAAGTATCACCTTTCGTTAACACCCTTATCGTTAACTTTATCATTAGAAAAAAACAACAACAATGGATATTATCATTCAGTCATTAGGATTTACTGCAGGTGAGGAACTGGAAACTTACGTAAAAGAGAAATTGCAGAAGATAGAGCGTATGGACGACCAGGTTATACGCGCCAGGGTAACACTGCAAAAAGGCCAGTCGGCTACCGACAACCACCATTGCGATATACGCCTGGAAATACCCGGCAACGACCATTTTGTACAAAGGGCTGCGGGTTCTTTTGAAACAGCAACAATTGAAGCCGTAGATACGTTGCAGAAGTTAATACGCCGCAATAAAGACTAGTGGTTTTGTAACAGCAGGAAACTAAAAGAGGCGCGGTAACCCCCGCGCCTCTTTTTACTGTCTATCTCCTTTAGATTACTCGTCTGTTTTGTCTGTGTGGCCCTCAGTGGGTGTTATTTTAGCCAGTCTTGCTTTTACATCTATATCCGTAATGCGAACGATGAACCCGATACCAATAACCGGGCGGGATACCTTAGCGGAATATTGCGGGTAAAACACCACATCGTAACCTGGATGGTCAGCCATCATATTATACAGGGCATAACTCGCAGCTTTGCTATTGTAAATGTTAGAACCGATAATAGGGACGTTCACCCTCGTAGGCCTTACATCACCGTTCTCTTGCCTGAACAGCCTGTTCCAGTCAATACCTAATACAATTACTTCCCGTGCTTTCGCACCTACCTGGTCGGAAAAAATAAAATCATCTTTTTCAAACTCAAGCCTGGCATTGGGCTCACGCATTGTTTTCGTGTAGGTTTTACAAGAACTAACCGTGGCTAATAATGCCAATGCTGCTAAAGAAACTTTGAGATTCATAAGTAATTATAAAATTTTAGCCAATATAATATAAGAAGGCTAAAATTCTAAGCAATGCCGCATATTTAATATAAAACAGCCCTGTTTATGTCTTCTTTGGCTTCTTCTTTGCAGCCGGAAACAATACATTATTAAGTATTAACCTGTAGCCGGGACTATTAGGGTGCAGGCTGAGGTCTGTAGGCGGGTCGCCGATGGCATGTTGATAATCTTCGGGGTCGTGCCCGCCATAGAAAGTCCACGTGCCTTTGCCAAACTCGCCGTGTATGTACCGGGCCTCGTTGGCTGGTTTGCACTCACCCATCACCAGCACACTGGTTTTCAGCACCTCTTTGCGGAAAGCGGTTGTCTGACCCATAAATCCCTTCACCGTAGTAGTATGGTTCTGGCAAAGCATGGTAGGCACGGGGTCGAACTTGGCGGAAAACGTAAACAACGTGAAATAGTCGGTCTCCATATTCACAAATGCACTTCTTGTTTGCGTAGCATCAATAGTGCTGAACTCATATTCATAGGGATTGCGCGAAAGGACATAGTTTTTGAACGCAAAGCCCTGAGAAAAATCCAGTTCGTTCTGCGCATTGGGACTGGAAGGGTCACCATCAAACGGTATTTCGCATATATCAGTATTCTGTGCTGCCAGGCCTATATCGTAGCTATCGGTAGCAGAACACATAGCAAAGAGGTATCCCCCACCCGCTACAAAAGCCTGTATTTTCTTAGCCACAGCCAGTTTCAGCTTTGATACTTTATCAAACCCGTTGCGGGCCGCTATTGCTTCATTGTGTTTCACATCTTCCTGGAACCAGGCAGCGTTGCGGTATGCAGCCCAGAACTTACCATACTGGCCGGTGAAGTCTTCGTGGTGCAGGTGCAGCCAGTCGTACTCGGGCAGTTTCTCTTCCAATACTTCATCATCATATATTTCATCGTACGGAATTTCAGCATAGGTAAGCACCAGCGTCACAGCATCATCCCAGGGTTGTTTGCCCTTAGGAGTATACACCGCAATCTTCGGCGCTTTTTCCAACTTGATGATATCCCCGTTGTAATCAGGATCGGAAATGGAATTCAGTACACCGCTGTATTGTGCATCACTCATCACCCGGTAACTGACGCCCCGCATTTTACACAGCTTTTCAATATACTCCGTTTGCACCATGCCAAAACTACCGCCCTCATAGTTCAACAGCCAGTCTACCTCTATCTCTTTGGTAAGTGCGGCATACGCTACCCCATAAGCTTTGAGGTGGTTGGTTTGCTCTTCAGTATTCATAGGAATAAAGATCCTGGCAGCTTGTGCAACTAAGGGAAAGGCTGCCAGCAACACGATGGTAATATACTTGATGAAATTGGCCATAATAATCAGCCTAAGTTAAGTGTTTACAGGCAGGGACAGATATATGGTTATATTTTTTAACAACACATAAACTGATAAGGGTTGATTAACTTTGCGGCTCATATGTCTCAAAAGCAGCAATACAGCAATACCCGGGCGCTTTTTGCACTCACGCGCGCCAGCCTTCAGTCTACCTTGAAGAGCCCTTCGGCCATTGTATTCAGCATAGCCTTCCCCATGGTTTTTATCCTGGTGTTTGGTTTCCTGGGCAGTTCGGGCATGTTCACCATGAGTGCGGCCATAGCGCCAGGCAGCGATACAACAAACAGCCTGTATCAATCACTTAAAAGCAATGTTGCCATCTCCTGGCTGGATATAACCGACACCGCAGAGACAAGCAAACTACTGAGCGAAGGAGATATTGTAGCACTGGTGCATATAAGCGAAAGACCTGCCGGTCAGTCACCGCAATACGATATCCGATTACAATCCGCCATATCTCAGATCGATAAAGTAGCACAACTGGAAGCTATAATAAAAACCACCCTTCAGGACACTGACCCGCTGATACAGGGGCGCACACAGGCGCTCGTACATATAGAAAAAGACATAACTGCTATCAGGGAATTTAAAACAATAGACTTTATACTCCCCGGCCAGCTAGGTTTCTCGTTACTTGCCGGCAGTATATTTGGGACTGCATTTATATTCTTCAGCCTGCGGGAAACACTGGTACTTAAGCGGTTTTTCGCTACGCCGGTAAGCAGGGAAGCTATACTGCTGGGCGAAGGATTGGCCAGGATGGTATTTCAATTGCTGGGCGCAGCGGTTATTATTGCTGTAGGTTATTTCGCTTTTGGTTATACCCTTGTCAACGGTTTCGTCACTTTCTTAGAAATGTTGGCGCTTTGCATGCTGGCTATACTCGTTTTTATGGGTTTCGGGTTTATCATCAGCGGGCTGGCAAAAAATCAGAGCACCATTCCACCCCTGTCCAATATCGTAACGCTGCCGCAATTTCTGCTGGCGGGCACCTTCTTCCCTATTGATGTTTTCCCTACATGGCTACAGCCGATATGCCGTGTATTGCCGCTCACCTACCTGAATGATGCCCTGCGCAAAGTAGCTTTTGAGAATGCGGGGTTATGGGAACTGCGCTGGGATATCTCGATGTTGCTGGTGTGGGCGGTGGTTATCTATGCTGTTGCGGCCAAGGTGTTCAAATGGGAGTAGCTACCTGATAAGCATAACGGATCCGCCCGACATCTCTTCATGACCAGTTATGCATTTAGCCCTCAGCAGATAGTGATAGGTGCCTACATCGCAGGCCTTCCCCCGGAAATTGCCATCCCATTTTTCTTTTGGGTCGGAAGAGATAAATATCCTTTGCCCCCAGCGATCGTAAACGGATAGCAGGTAAAAGTCTACATTGCCATAGGTAACAGGGTGCCACCCATCGTTAATACCATCGCCGTTGGGACTGAATGCATTGGGATAGGAGAACAAACAGCATCGCTCTATGTCATCAAAGACCAGGGTATCTTCTTCACTACAGTTATACTCGCTATAGCCTGTTACAGTGAATATTTGCGGCTCATAGATCCGAACATATGGTTTCTCATCGTGAAACCGGATCTTGTCCATTGGCTTCCACTCATACCTTACCCCACCCATAGCTACCAGGTATATGCGATCGCCTACGCAAGCATGGCCTCCTTGATTACCTATTTCTATATCCGGATATTCGTGTACGTATATATCCAACGTGTCAAAGGCAGACTCGCATACCTTCACTCTTTGGTTGAGCAGCCATCCATAATGTCCTACACTGTCTGTATTATATACAGGTACATCATTCAGCCTGTTACCCCCCAGGTCATACCACTGCACAGTGCCACCCGGTGCGGGTACAGGGTTCAACAACTGTTCAGTCTCTTGCAGGCAATGGTGCAGATCTTCAAACAGAGGCGGATGAGGATATATGCCTCCATCCGTTACTTCAAACTTATATTCGGTACTGCAGGGCAAATTATCGGCATAGGCCAATAAGGTATACTCACCGTCACGGAAGCTATCAATAATATTATTTGTATTTAATGTGTGACTGGCTATCGTATTATTATCGCTGTCGGTAATTCTTATCTTATATGGCCTTATACCACCGTTAATATTGAACAACGTCTTCTGCTTGTACAGGCAGTTGGTGGGCTGCACTACCTGATGTGCAACTGTGAAAGGCTCAACTATTCTTATTGTATAGGCAACGACCTGTTTGCCCGGTGTTGGGCAGAACCCATCGTTATATTCTGCATAAAAAGTATAATTGCCCGGTTCAGTGTTACTTATGTCCCAATAAAAATTGATCTCAGGCGCGGGACTGTTGTTATTTACAATACCTGCGGCAGCCCCACCGGGAACATTAGACAGCGTAACTGAAACGTTATGCCCATCAACATCGCTTGCGCGAATAGTAAATGCCGCCTTGTCCGCACCCTTGCACAGGTTTACTGTGTTGCCAAGTACTATGCCTTCCACTGCGGATGCAGGATCAATATCTCCATAGGGCGCTGTATTACCACAACCATCTGTCATAAAAAAAGTCATCCCCCTCATGCTGCTGCCCACTAATTTTCCGTTCCGATACTCCTCCACCTTGTTTACTATAAAAGCTACTTCTGCCTTTACAGGAATAAATACCAGCTGTCCGTTAATGCGGCTATAAGAAAAACTGCCCGGCTGCGATGCAAAAGGCTCGGCAGCTGTGTACGGCGGTATATACTCGGTTACAATAGCATTTAAGTCCAGCGGGGGCACCAGTGAAAACAGTAGCTCGTCAAAATCGCTGTCGACAACGCCCTGGTTATATTGCTGTCGCTGATGCAGGCAATAACGTGGCGTGGGCACGACAGTGTAGGCAGGTGTGGAGTTGGGGCCATCCATATTGTTCAGTGTGGCTTCCAGGTACAGGTGCGGGTCGAGGCCGGTATTATTTTTTATATTGGATATATAAGTACTTAGGCCGGTCTGCGACTTTCCCGTGCTATCCAACTCCCCCGCAAATAATAGCCTCCAGTGAGTGGCCGGTACTAACTCAGTAGTGGCAGAATACACAAACCTCGTGATACCCGGCACCGCCCCCTGCGGCTTAACGCAAGTGGTGTTATTTGCTTCCTGCGGGCATACGTTGGTAACTTCCGCCCGTTGGCTGATGTCTTCAGTAAGTACAAGGGTATAAAACACCCCTTGCTCATTCAATATCGCAATCCGGGGTTTACCTACCTTGAGATGTGGAAAAGCACTACCGGAACATTCGCCATACAATGTCAGGCTTATCCTGTAAGTATTATCTGCAATATGCTTGTACAGCAGTTCGCCACCGACTATGTGATTAGCTAATACAACGTTGCACGCCAAAACCAGTGCCAATAACAATATGGTAAGCGGGGTTATTTTCATGAGTCAATACCCGTTCATGGTATGAGTATATAAAACGAAGCTATTCTTAATTTATTATAGATATCCGTTATCAAATTATTACTACACTGCGAGGGGTTTTATCCAT
The DNA here is from genome assembly GCA_036568285.1 of Flavipsychrobacter sp. Taxonomy (GTDB): domain Bacteria; phylum Bacteroidota; class Bacteroidia; order Chitinophagales; family Chitinophagaceae; genus UBA5543. Next base: position 10,004 of record DATCSV010000226.1, read on the forward strand.
TTGAATTATCTTAGCACGCATGAAAGTATTTATCGCGGGTGCATCAGGATTAGTAGGCGGCAATTGCCTGAAACATTTTACGGAGCAGGGATGGGATGTTATTGGTTCTTATTTTTCCTACGAAGTACCGGGCACTGTGTATTACAACACGCTGCAGCCCGACGATGCAAACAATTATGATATAAAAACCTTCAACCCCGATGTGATAGTACATTGCGGTGCTATGACGCATGTAGATAACTGCGAACTGCAACCCGAAGAAAGCTACCGCCAAACTGTTCAGAGCACCATCAACCTGGTGCAGGTAGCTAAGGAGTGCGACGCAAGATTCGTGTATATGTCTACCGACTATGTATTTGATGGTAAAGACGGGCCATACCGCGAGGAGGATACAGTAAACCCCATAAGTGTGTACGGCAGACACAAACTGGAAGCCGAAGAATACTCATTAAAGCAAATACCCGGCACACTGGTACTGCGTGTCACCAATATATACGGCCACGAGGCAAGAGGGAAGAATTTTATAGCGCGCATAGTGCAGCAATGCAAAGACAAACAAAAACTTACCCTTAAACTTCCATACGACCAGTATGCCTGCCCTACCAACGCATGGGATATTGCACGATGCATGTACCTATTGCTGCGTGATGAAAAGACAGGTATCTACCATATCGGAGGTACAGATTATACCAATCGTGTGCAACTGGCACTACGTGTATTGCAATACTTCCCTGATGCAGAATACGAATTGATACCCATGAGCACAGACGAACTAAAACAACCTGCAGCCCGCCCGTTAATAGGAGGTTTTGTAACGATGAAGTTCAACAGGGAATACCCCGATTTTCTATTTGGCAATGTAGATAGTTTCCTGAAAGAACTGACTACTTGAAGCGTTTCTTTAAATCTGTAGCAACACTGTAAGAAGGGCACAAAAAATCCCGACTCACCTTGGTAAGTCGGGATAGGACTGTACTTACTAACCCATCGTAAGCATAGCAAATATCTAAAAAAGGATTGGCAATTGAAAATTATTTTTTTCTTTATATAAGCGCTCCGCCTGCAACAGATAGACATTCCTTATAAATACTGCGGTACACAGTTTTACCAATTCCTCCCTCCGTGCACGGGACGTCTCCCTGCCTAACCGACTTAAAATTTCAGCAAAACAGGCAATTTTGTCATCTAGCATTAGCTAAAAGCGCCATTATGGCACTTTATTGGCATTGGAATACGGTTTGTAATACTCATTTCAAGAAAAAGAAAATCAATTAAAGCATTTAAACTTAAAAATTATGTACAAACACAGGAAAAATTTCGTTTTGACGCCCTCCACATTTACAGGTATGGTAGACAATATGCTGTCTAATAAATGGGACAGGATGTTTTTTGATGACAATTGGAGCAATGTGACCGCGCCGGTAAACATCAGGGAAACGGACAAAGCTTATCAATTGGATGTAATAGCCCCAGGCCTGAAAAAAGAAGATTTCGATATCCAGGTGGAGAAGGATGTGCTGACAGTTTCTTTTGAAAAGAAAGAAGAGAGTGCAGAAACAACAGAAAAGTTCATCAGGAATGAATACCAGTTTCGTTCATTCAAGAGGAGTTTTACACTGAGCGACAAAATAAACGCATCGGATATAGCCGCCAGCTACACAGACGGCGTGTTGAGTATTACTTTGCCCAAGGCTGAGCCTGTGGCACCAGCTGTGAAGAAAATAGACATAGCATAAGAATTTCATAGATAAGTAGCATAGAGTAAGTTGACAGATGGCAGGGTTTCTACCCTGCCTTTTCATTTCAACTCGCCCCTGAACCTGGCTATCTCCTTTCTACCCTTCTCGGTAGCTATTATATGCAGTAAGCCGGCCAGGCGTTCCATGTAGGCGTTAATGGCTAAATCCTTATTGTCTATAATACCATCTACTGTAGCCTCTGATATCCAAAAACGGTTGTTGGTAGTAATTGCGTGAAGTATGACATCCACATCCTGTATTTGGGCTGCATGGAAATAGCCTGCAAGAAACAGTGATTTTAGTTGCTGATAGATAGCCTTCTTACGTGCCACCTGACGCTCCGCATAGTTTTTCGCAAATTCATGATCTTGCTTCAGTAGCAGTGGCAAGCTGATGAACAATGCCCTGTACTGATACTGATTATTATATATGCGGCGATGCATATCCAGGAAGTTATAAATACTTGTGTCTTTCTCCTGAGCCAGTATTGCTTCATTAGTATCCGACAACCTCTGTGTAAGCTCCCGAATAAGGTCATCTTTGGTAGGAAAATAATAGGTGATGTTTCCGCCCTTCATGTTTAGTTCCTTGGCCAATTCCCTCACGCCGGCATACTCTATTCCATGAGTATTATACATTTCCAGTGCCTTCGCTACAATTTTTTCCTTCGTAGAAATTTTTTCTTTTGACATTGTCAAGAATGTTTTTAACTTTGACGTCGTCAAAAATAACCTTTATATATGGA